>JBEKWZ010000151.1:0-6994 GCA_049512555.1 Candidatus Sulfotelmatobacter sp.
CCACATGGACAGCTGGCGCTTGAACCTGATCCCCGGCTACTGGGTCCCGTCTTTCATCTACAGCGAAGAAGGCGACTTCAGCGCGGGCGTGAAGAACAGAATGGCCTTCAAGGCGCAGACCCGCATCTGGGGTTATGACCTGAAGAAAGGTGGCAAGGACGACGAGTTGACCAACATCCGCGTCGACAGCGTTACCGACGAAAGCACCAACGCGCAGGATGCGTCTCCTCTGCAGGCGGAGCGCGTATGGCAGCAACAGGCGGAAGACAACGTGGTTGAGCGCTTGACCAACGCGGGCTTGCTCGCTCCTGAGGGCGATCTTGACCGCATTCTCCAGACCGTCGTTAACAACCTCGAAGTCACCAACAACATCGACCTCCCGCGGCCCGTGCGCACGCGCGTGCTGCTCACCTCTCCGCTGGAAACTTTCAGCGTAGGGAACACCATCGTAATCAGCCGCGGCCTGATCGACGTGCTGCCCGACGAAGCCAGTCTGGCGGCCGTGCTCTCACATGAACTCGCGCACATCGTGCTCGGTCACAACCTGGGCAGCAAGTATGCCTTCAACGACCGTATGCTGTTCGACGACGACTCCACCTACCAGAACCTGGGCTTCAAGCACATTCCGGAAGAAGAAGCGGCAGCCGACAAAAAAGCTCTGGATCTTCTGAAGAACTCACCCTACGCACAGAAGCTCGACAACGTGGGCTTGTTCCTGAAAGCGTTGCAGCTGCGGGCTACACAACTAGGCGCGCTGCTGACTACGCACCTGGGCAATCCCCTGGCGGAAAACGGACAGGTAATTCGTTTGTCTGCTCTCGAAACCCAAGGCCCGGCTTTGGACAACAACAAGCTGGATCAGATCGCGGCTCTGCCCCTGGGCGGCCGTGTGAAGATCAATCCCTGGAACGACAAGGCGGAAATGGTGAAGGCGGCTCCGGTTGCCATCACCTCGGCGCGTGACAAAATGCCATTCGAAGTCACGCCCTTCTTCCCGCGCTTAGCTCGCTTCACTGTGGTGGCCGCTCCAGTTGCGGCTCCAACCACCGCAGCCGCGAACTCAGGATCGGGCAACTAGCAAGAAAAAGCCGTACTCCAAGTTGAAGTAAAGACGAGGCTGGGATCCGGAACATTCTTCCGGAGTGCCCGGCCTTCGTTTTTTGGGGTTGGAAGGTTGCAGAGGATCTTTCGCCTACTGGAGCCGCCCGAGCGGCGGTTCTTTCTAAGCCGGAATCGACGCTATGGCGTGCAGTGAAAAATGAGCGCTGGGAAGATGTTGAGCAGCTGAAAATTGAGCGTCACCGAGCTGAAGCTCGACTCAAGATAAGGCAGCAGAGTGCGCGTGTATTGATAAAGCAGCAACGAACCGTCCGCCTTCAGCGCCAGGCGGGACTCTTCGAGAATCTCGCGGCGCAGCGAATCCGGCATGTTGCGGTACGGCAAGCTGGAGATGATGTAGTCTGCCGGCGCCAGACTCTGTTCCGCCAGAATGCCGCGTACCCGCGCGGCCGAACCATGCACCACCCGGAAACGCGGATCGCGGACGCGCTCGCGCAAGTACTCCACAAACTCGGTGTTCAACTCGATGGCCACCAGAACCGCATCCGGCCGCATCCGCTTTAGAATTTCCCGCGTGAAGGTGCCGACGCCCGGACCGTACTCCACTAGAACGCGGGCACGTTCCCAGTCCACCTGCTTCATCATGTCATTCACCAGGAACGACGAGCTGGGAACCACCGAGCCCAGCATGACTGGACTCCGGAAAAAATTGCGGACGAACAATGCAAATGACGATGATCGCAACGATGATGATCGCAGTGACGCTGATCGCAACCAAGAAGTTCGCACGGTGGATCGCTTAGCGGCTTGGCTGGGCATCGTTGGTTCCCGCAAAGACACGCGGAGTTTTAATCCTAGCCTAACGGCACGCCGATAGAGCAGATCCAGTCCACACCGAAGTAGTATCGAGTCTGGTACTTTAGTCACGACGAGGCGCACGCCCCCTCTGGGGAAACCGCCGCCAAGCTTGCAGCGCGACTCCACGATTTCATTCGCCCACAGTAACTTGCGGCGCTCGCCGATGGTCGTTGAAAATCGATTTGCAAGTATCCGTAGCATCGTCTGGCGTCTAAGGGAGCGGGTTTGAAGCTTTGGCTGAACACGTTACTGAAGATTGTTTCGGGGACGTACTTCGCTCTGACTTCTCTTTACTGTCTGCTGGCTTTTCTGCCCTACACCTTCTGCGCCTTCATCAAAACGCCGCCCTACGCCTGGATGCCATGGCTGGCGCATCATCAGGCAGGGCTGTACTGGTCGGCGATCGCGGGCGCATTGCTTTCGGTATCCTCATGGCAGGCTTGCATAGCGAACAAGCGATCCCGGATCGTGAGTGGCCTTCTGTTTGTCGGCGGAGTATACATCAGTCTCCGCCCCTTCCTGCCCGGACTGCAAAGTGACAACGCCGCGTACTACTGGAGTCTGACCGCGCTACTTCCTCTGATCGGGCTCTCTATCTGGCAAAGGTCGCGCGCAGAGGCAGAACGCGGGGCAGACTTGGAACCTGAGAACTGTGCCGCGCCCATCGGATTCTCTGCCGGCCTGCTCGTGGCGTTAGTTGTGAGCCTGATTTACACCATCGGCGCAAGAGTGCGCATTTACAGCGACACTCATACCCTGCAGTTTCACTGGCAGGAAGCCGAAGTCGCATTCTGGAGTCTGGCTTCTCACTTCGCTCTTGCCATCGTCGCACTCTCGACAATCAACCTGATCTTTCTGCTCGCCACTAAGACCTCCAAACCGCAAGGTGTGCGCCGCGGCCTGCTAGGAACGGCAGTTGCGATTATTCTGTCCTTTGTACTGACCCGTTTTCTGGGCAGCGCCATGAGCTTCGACGGTTGGGCCGCTCGCCTATACGCGACTGCCTTCGCCGTCACACTTACGCTCTGGGGATTCTCGATCGTCAAACCATTCCTGGCGCGCACGGTGAATGCAAACAACGGCAACTCCCGGTCGGGACGGGAAGGCCGGCTCACTTCCAGCCAAGCGATCGCCACTTGGGCAATGATCGTGATCGTTACTCTGCTCGCGCTCGGGTCGCGCTGGTTAATCGGTGGTGAAGACTGGAATGGTTTCGTCGAAAGCACCGTCGCTATCATCTTCTGGATCGCGATGAGCTTGTGCGTCTACCGCCTGCGCCCGGTGCGTGCAAATTATTCCGCCGTAGTCATCATAGGAACATTGCTGGCAGGAATTTTCGTCTACAAAGCACTGCAGGCCACCGAGATTTTTTGGGGCAAGGCCGTCGGCTCAACCGACGACGAAATCTCTCTCAAACTCGAAGAGTACGGCGCCGGGGACGCCTCGTTTCTGCTCGCCCATCACATGCTCGGCAACGGCCGCGGAGAAGTTTGCGGCGATCTCTGCCGCATCATGCGCGAATATACGAATGTCCGCGATACTCACACCAATACAGAAGTCCGCCTCGTCGACAATCTCTCGCCGACGCCAAACGTCCGCCCGAACATTTTCGTCTTTGTGATTGACGCCATGCGCCCCGACTATCTCGGCGCTTACAATCCCCGCGCGAATTACACGCCCAACCTCGACGCCTTTGCCCGCGACAGCATCGTCCTGCATAACGCGTACTCCCAATATGCCGGCACGTCGCTTTCTGAACCGGCACTGTGGGCGGGCGCGATGATGCTTCATGCCCATTACCTACAGCCCTTCTCGAGGGTCAATGGCCTGGAGCAGATGCTTCGCACCGACAACTACCAGATGGTCGTGAGCATGGACGAGGTAGTCAAAGAAATATTGTCGCCCGACGATCATCTCGTAAAACTCGACATGGACAAGACGCTCTGGAACCATCTGGAAATCGGCGACACATTGCGGCAGGCAGAAGCGGCGCTCGGCTCGCAGGTCGATTCACAGCAACCGATTTTCTTCTACGACCAGCCCAAGAACGTGCACCAGTTCGCGCGCAATGACGTGCCGTCGCCGGCTTCGCAGCACTGGCAAGGACCTGAAGGCATGAGCGTCCGCATCACCTACGAAGTGCACTGGGTGGATGCTCGCCTGGGAGAGTTTTTCAGTTACCTCAAACAACGCGGAATGTACGACAACAGCATCATCATCGTCACCAGCGACCACGGCGACGCCACCGGAGAGTTCGGCCGCACCAGCCATTCCACTTCCATCTGGCCGGAAATCATGCGCGTGCCGCTCATCATTCATCTTCCTTCGAAGATGCGCGAACATCTCGTCTACGATGACGCTCGCGCCTCGACGTTGACCGACATTACTCCGACGCTTTATTACCTGCTCGGCCACCGTCCCATCGTCCATAACCCGCTCTACGGGCGGCCGTTGTTCGCTGAGTCGAAGCAGGAACTCGACAGCTATCCTCGCAAAGATCTGCTGTTCGCATCTGATGTACGCGCGGTGTACGGAATCCTGACGGCGGACCAGCGTTATCTGTATACGACCTACGATTCGCCGGCTGAGAGTTACCTGTTCGACCTCGCGGCCGATCCCAACGCCGAGCACAACATTTTGACTCCGCAGCTCAAGCGGCGCTACGACGAAGAGATCATCGAGCATCTGCACCTGATCGGCGACTTCTACGGATACAAACCAGGAGTAGGTTCTCTGCTGGCCTCGTCCGGACGGTGAGTCCGATTCCAGATTGTCTCAGACCACCGTTGTCGGCTGAACGATCTACTTCGCGCCCAGATCGTCGTGCTCGTGATAGTTCGGATACGCCGGACGCTTGATCTGCGGCAGCGGATGCTCCTTCAATTGCTGCATCTCTACCTCGATCGCTTTTTCAAGTTGCGCGTCGCGGCCCTGCCTCCAGGCAGCGGGATCGAGATCGACTTCCACATCCGGCGCGACTCCGTGGTTCTCGACTTCCCAATCGCCGTTCAGGCCATACAGTGCGGCCCGCGGCGCAGTGACATAACCCCCGTCGAGCAGCTCCGGATAGCCGCCGATTCCCACCAGCCCGCCCCACGTTCTCTTCCCAATCAGCGGTCCGATGCCAACTTTGCGAAAGTACCACGGCAAAGCATCGCCACCCGAACCAGATTCTTCGTTGATCAGCATCACCTTGGGTCCGTAGATCGCTTCCGATGGGCTGGACCAATCGTGGCCCTCGCGAGTCACCACCTTGCTCAGCATGGGGCGGCGCAGGTAGTCGACGATGTAGTCGGCAAGCTGGCCGCCTTCGTTGAAGCGCTCGTCGATGATGGCGCCTTCTTTGCCCACCTGCGAAAAGAAGTAGCGATTGAAACTCGTGTAACCGCCGCCTCCAGTGTTGGGCACGTGCACGTAGGCAACTTTTCCTCCAGTCGCTTGATCCACGCGGCGGCGATTGTCTTCGATCCACGCCAGATGACGAAGGTGCTCCTCGCTCTCCACGGGAACAACGGTGACGTCACGGGAATCTTTGCCATCAGGATTTGCGCCGACCTTGAGCACGACTTGCTTACCTGCGGTTTCTTCAAAGAAGCTGTAGATATTATCGGAGGCGTGCAGGTCGCGCCCGTTGACCGCGAGGATGTAATCCCCAGCCTTCACGTTGACGCCAGGTTGGGTTAACGGAGCTTCGTTGCCAGGATTCCAGTTTTCTCCGTCGTAAACTTTGGCAATGCGATACCGCCCATTCTCCAGGCTATAGTCGGCGCCCAGCAGGCCGCCTTTCAATTTTTTCGACTCGGGCCGTTCGCCCCCGCCGATGAACATGTGGCCGACTGTCATCTCGCCGAGACATTCCTCGAACAAATAAGTAAGTTCATCGCGCGATGCAATGCCATCCAGGTAAGATGCGTACTTTTTCTTGACCTTATCGAGGTCGAGGCCGTGATAGTGCGGATCGTAAAAAAAGTCGCGCTCAATGCGCCAGGTTTCGTTGTAAATCTGTTTCCACATGGCGCGAGGCTCGACATACACTTCCCATCCGTCGAGTTTGAGCGGACCGAAACCGGGCTTGGGCGGGCCTCCACCCGCGGGACTATCGTCGGTCGACACTGTCGTCCAGGTTTCGCCTTTGCGGTAAAGAATTTTTTCACCATCGAAGGAGACGGCAAAGTCGTTCACCTCGTCGATCAGTTTGTCGACCTTGCGCTTGCTCAAATCGAATTTCTGGATGGTCTGGTTGATGTTGGGAAAGTCCTCTTCGGTAACCACAAGCGGCGCCTCAGCCAGGAACAGAATGCCGGACTTACCCGCCAGCATGTTGCTGTAGTTTTTCGCCGGAATCGGCAGCGCGAGGATGCGCTGACCAATCCCGTCAATGTCGATCTTGACTACGACCGGCTGTTCTTTCTTGTCCTTATCTTTATCATCTTTACCTTTGTCCTTCTCCTTCGCGTCTTTGTCTTTGTCCTTGGCGTCTTTCCCTTTGTCCTTCTCAGCGGCCGTCTTGTCTTTGCTCGCGTCAGCCTTCTTCTCGTCTTTCGGTTTATTCTCTTCGTCGCTTTCCGGAGCAAGGGGCGACTTCTCATCTTTACTCAGGACAGCAACATAAACACTGCGAGTGACTCGATGCTCGTCGCTCGACATGTCGAGCCCGGCCAGCGTCAGTCCAGTGTTCGTCGAAGCCGTGAAGTAGAGATACTTTCCGTTCTTGTCGAAGCCAGGATAGAGCACATCGCTCATGCCGTCGGTGACCTGCGAAAACTTCCCCTGCTCGAGAGAGTACACAAACAGCGCATGCAATCCGCTGGGAAGTTGTTTGGTGTAAGCGATCCACTTGCTGTCAGGCGACCAGGTCTGGCTGAGTTGCGTGGGCCCGAAACCGCCGAAATAATCGGAGTCGATCAGCTTGGGCGTCGGGTTATCGAGATCGACGTACCACAACTGCAGGCGCTTGTCTGTGTAAGCAATTCTCTTGCTGTCGGGAGACCACGTTGGCGTGTAGAAAAAAGATGCAGGGTTGCCCAGGTTGATGTGGCGCACCGCCCCCAACCCATTCTGATCGCGGATGGTCAGT
>JBEKWZ010000152.1:0-6980 GCA_049512555.1 Candidatus Sulfotelmatobacter sp.
TCGAGCCGCAAGATCATGGTTCCAGCGTTGCGGCGGGCGTAGAGCCAATTGAAGATGAACGTGCGGGCGCTGCCGACATGAAGAAATCCGGTGGGTGAGGGTGCAAAGCGCACTCGCGGATTGTTGGGCGTGGATGAGTTATTGGAGTGCATTGAGGACGGACGAGCGTTGCTGGTCTAACTTGCTGGCCTGACTCTCGATGGTACGGGCAAGGTAAAAACATCGTCAAGCCGCGCGCCATAACGATTTTTTCGCGCACAGTCCGGATGCAAAACGAAGTGGAAGACGGACAGTGTACTTAAATCTTGTTGTCTTCGGCTCTCTGTTGTGAAAACATTGAGTCACTGTTTCCCCACCCCAAGCTGAGCCAGCGGGTTTGGCCAGAGGCGTCCTCAGCGACCCTATGAATAGCGTGGTCATCACGACGGTTTTGATTCCCGGCTTTGTTTCGGTACTGCTGTTTCTCGTGTTTACGTACCTGCACGAGCAGAGCCGGCAGCCGTATTTCCGCGCGTGGCAACTGGCCTGGGCGGCTTACTCGCTGCATTATTTTCTCGACGCGTTTCCAACGTCGGCGATTGCGTTTTTTATCAGCGAGCTTTTCCTGGTCGTGATGGCGCTCTGCATATTCGTCTCGACGCGGCTGATGCGCGGCTCGTATCGTTTTCGCTGGTACGACGCCGTGGTGGGAACCGCGGGTGTCGCGCTCGCACTTTTCGCTCTGCGCGGGCACATTGTCGACGGCGTGTTTCGGCCGGACGTTCAGCCGACCATTCGTTTGGGCATGGGCCTGGCATTGATTCTGCTTTATTGTTCCGCAGTTTTTTATGTAAACGGCCAGAGGCGCGGATCGCTGGCGTTCCAGGTGCTCGCCGTCTCGCTGGCGCTGTGGGCAGCGCTGCTGGCCGTGGGGCAAATGCAGGGTCCGCTGGGCGAGCCGTTTGGCAGCGCCAACCGGCTGTTTGGGCCGGTGCCGCAGATGCTGCTGGGCATCGCCATGGTGATGGTGCTGTTTGAGAATCAGCGCAATGCAGTGCAGGAAAATACGCTGGCGCTGTCGACCCTGGGGGTGGATCCGCGCCAACTGCTTTTCGCCGACGACCTGGTGCCGAACATGCAGGCTGCACTGGAGCGTCTGCGCAGCGCCTTGCCCATGGACCGCGCCGCCATTGTGATTACCGAACGCTGGCGGGGCCTGTTGCCTTCGGTGCAGCAAGGTTTCTCGCCGGAGTTTCTTACGGCTTTGGAAAAGAACGGAGCGGGCGACTATATCTGCGAACTCGCGTACCGGCAAAACGGAATTTTCACCATCCAAGATCTGGCTGAGATGACCGAGCCTCTGCCGGTTGCCGCGCTGGGAACCTTCGCCGAGTTCAAAAAGATTCTCACTGAGGCGGACGTTCGCAACCTGACTGCGGTGAACCTGCAGACGCGCGAACACAATTTTGGAGTGATTCTGCTGCCTCACGCTGAAAGGCGTGCGTTTGGTTCGTCCGGCCCGCGGCTGATGGTGGGTCTGGCTTTGCAACTGGGCTTGACGCTGGAAAACTACGTGGTCAGTCACGATGCGCATCGCCGCACCAAAGAGTACGAACTGCTGACCGATATCGGCAAGGCGATCAGTTCGCGCCTCGATCAGGACGAAATTCTGCGCACGATCCAAGTCGAACTGGGACAGATCTTTGATACCAGCCACTTCTACATCGCCTTTCAGGAGTCGGACCAGATTCGCTTCGAACTCGAAGTCCGGGACAATCGGGTTCTGCCCAAGCGCAGCCGGGAACTGCGGAACGCTTTTACAGAATTTGTGATCCGCAACGGCGAGCCGCTGCTCATTCGATGCGATCTGGAGAACACACGGAAAAGTTTGGGCATCACGCATGTTCCACAACGGCCGGCAAAGTGCCTCATCGCCGCGCCCATTTTTATGGGCCATAAGGCTTCGGGAATTATGGTCGCGATGAATCCGGACAAGGAATTTGTTTTCGAACAGCGCGATCTCGACGTGCTGATGACGGCTGCCGGGCAAGTTTCGGTTGCTGTGGAGAATGCCCGCCTGTTTGGCGACGAACTGCGCCGTTCGCGGCAACTGGCGTTTCTCAACAATGTTTCCCGTACTGCTATTTCCAGTGACGATCCGGTGCACATGCTGGGCGAGATCGCCAGTGAGATTCAGAAGAATTTTAGTTTCGATCACATCGGCGTCGGCCTGCTCGACTACGGGACCAAGGAAATCGAAATCAAAGCTGAGGCGGGCGTGACCGCGCACGCCACGGGACGGCGCATCCCGCTCGGAACCGGCATTCTGGGCCGCGTGGCACGCACCGGTGAACGCGCCCTGGTGCAGAACGCGCTGCCCGGCAATCTCACGGGAATTCTGCCGGACTCGCGCGCCGTGCTGTGCATTCCGATCACCTACGGCGAATCGCTGCTGGGCGTGCTGAACATCGAAAGCCGCAGCGAGAATGCATTCGCGCCGCAGGACGTTCTGATTCTCAATACGCTGGCCGACCTGCTGGCCACGGCGCTGCACAATGCGTTCGTCTTTCAGAAGCTGCAGCAGCAGTCCATTACCGACGGCTTGACCGGAATCAAGACTCGCCGCTTTTTCTGGGAAGCTTTGTCGGCGGAATGGAAGCGCGCGTCGCGATCCGGACGCCCGTTTTCGGTGGTGCTCATCGATCTCGACAAGTTCAAAGAAGTCAACGACACCATGGGCCACTTCGAGGGCGATCTGGTGCTGGCCCGCGTGGGCCGCCTGCTCGAACAAAAGTCGCGCCAGTCGAACGTGGTGGCGCGTTATGGCGGCGATGAATTTATCGTCTTGATGCCCGATACCGGCGCGGAGCAGGCGCAGGTGCTGGCCGAGCGCCTGCGCCAGTGGCTGGCCTCCGATCCCATGCTGAGCGAGCACCACGTGACCGGCAGCTTCGGGGTTGCGAGTTTTCCCATGCACGGCTTCTCCATTGAAGACATCATTCGTGTGGCCGACGCGGGCATGTATGTCTCCAAGCGCTCGGGCGGGAACTCCGTATCGACTGCGCAGGAATTTGTGGAGGGCCAGGACTTCGCCCGCCAGCGCCAGCAGATTTCGGCGTACATCGAGGGCTTTCTGCAGCGCGAGCGCACCGGGCCCGACCAGCTTGAGGAATTGACTTCCACTCTGCACAAGCTCTGCGGCGGCGATGAAGACTGCAACATACCGCTGCTGAAGGAAGCCATTGAATCCCTGACGCGGGCAGCCGAGTCGCGCGAGCTGCAGACCGCAGGTCACGGCGATCTGGTGGCGCGTTATACCGAAGTGATTGCCCGCGGCCTGGGTCTGTCGCCGGAGGAAACGGCCGACTTGGTCTATGCCGCGCGGGTGCATGATGTCGGCAAGATTTTTGTTTCGGAGCACGTCCTCAACAAGCCAGGCCCGCTCGGCGAAGATGAATTCCTGCAGGTGAAAATGCACGCCCACGTGGGCGCGGAGATTGTCGGCATCATTCCGCACGGCCAGATGATGCGCGAAGCAATTGAACATCACCACCAGCGCTTCGACGGCTCGGGCTATCCCGATGGCTTGCGCGGCGAGGAGATCCCGCTGTGGGCGCGCATCATCGCCCTGACCGACGCCTATGCCAACATGGTGACTGAACAGTCCTTCGCATCGGCGCGGACGCCGGAACAAGCCCTCGACGAACTCTCGAAGATGAGCGGAACCCGGTTCGACGGCATGCTGGTGCGGTTGCTGCTGCGCGGACTGCGGTCGGAACGGGCTCCCTCGGGGTCGTAGCGCCGGCTTTCTTGCCGGCTGTCGCACGGGCGTCGCCGCGACAGCCGCCGGGACGGCGGCGCTACCGATTCAAAACCCTCCTACCGCTTGCAACGGCGGAGCGGAAACTGGACACTAGTCGTCTATGTCCGTTTTTCTTTCTCTCTCCGGTAAGGTCGCTCTCATTTCCGGCGGGTCGCGCGGGATTGGCGCGGCTACGGTGCGGATGTTCGCCGCGGCGGGCGCCAAGGTTGCTTTCAGTTATCGCAGCGCGCGGTCTGAGGCTGATGCGCTGGCCAAGGAATGTGGCGCGGGCAGCTGCCATCCCATCGCTGCCGATCTGAATAGTCCTGAAGCTGCGCGGGCGCTGGTCGCCGAGGCTGTGCGGCATTTCGGGCGGCTCGACATTCTCGTCGCCAACCACGGAGTGTGGCCGCCGGAGGATGTGCCGATTGAGCGCATGTCGGATGAGCAGTGGCGATCCACGCTGGCCATTAATCTCGACGGAGTTTTCGGGCTGGTGAAACACTCCGTCGCACAAATGAAAGCGCAGGCCCGCAAGAACCCCACGGGGCATATTGTGCTGATCAGTTCCACCAGCGGGCAGCGCGGCGAGGCTTTTCATTGCGATTACTCCGCGACCAAGGGTGCGATCATCAGTCTGACCAAGAGCCTGGCGAGCGAGTTGGCATCCGCCGGCATTTATGTGAACTGCGTCGCGCCGGGCTGGGTTGATACCGACATGAGCGCGGGGGCGCTTGGCGACCCGAAGACCGGCGAAAAGATTCGCAGCACGATTCCGCTGGGCCGCGTCGGCCGACCCGAAGAGATCGCCGCTCCGGTGCTTTTCTTGTGCACCGAGCACGCTGGGTTCATCACAGGGGAAGTGTTCAACGTGAATGGCGGCGCGGTGTTGGTGGGGTAAGCCGAAATTCAACTCATCCCCTCAGGGGCTAAAGCCCCGTATTTTGTAAGCTTCCTGCGGCGCGGCTGAAAGCCGCGCCCTTTCAAGGCAGGGTCACTGATCGAGTTTTTTCACGCAACCTGTGAAGCCGGGCCCTTCCCAAACCATTTGCGAGATGAGACGCCTGGTAATTAAACACCCGCCACCAGTTTGCGTTCCCGCGGTTTCCTGCATCCAAGGAAACAGAGGAGCTTTGACAGCCGCAGGCGGAAAGTCCGCAAGAAACGCTACAATTCTGATTGCACGCGATCACTTCCTCAAGTGGAATGAAACAGTTTCTCCCGATTCTGGTTTTGGTGTGTTCGGCCTGGCCGCAGGCGGGCGAACCGCCGCGTCCGGCCTCGCCGCAGGCTGCGCCGCCGCCGGCTTCCGCGCAGGCAGCGGGTTCCGGCGCCGCTGCTGGCTCTGCTACCGTCACTTCTGTACCTGCCAAGTCGGCGCCCGCGATTACGGCAGATCAAGAAAATTCCCGCAAGGCCAGAGCGCTGATCGATCAGGCCATTCAGGCGCTGGGCGGACAGAACTACCTCAACATTCGCGACCGCGAGATGCAGGGACGCAGCTACAGCTTTCACCATGGCCGGCCCAGCAACGGAGGCGTCATTTTCTGGGGCTTCTCCGAGTATCCCGACAAAGAGCGCATCGAACTCTCCAAAGAGCGCGATGTGACCGAGCTCTACGTCGGCAACAAGGGATATGAGATCACCTATAAAGGTGTGCATACCGCCGAGAAACAGGATCTCGAAGATTACCTGCGCCGCCGCCGTTTTTCGCTCGACACCATGCTGCGCAACTGGATCAACGATCCCGGCGTGGTGCTGCTGTTTGAAGGCTTCGCGATTGCCGCGCAACATCCGTCGCAGCAGGTGACGTTGATCAACGCGCAGGACGAAAGCGTCACGCTCTACTTCGACAACGACACTCATCTGCCCGTCAAGAAAACGTTCAAGTGGCGCGATCCGGTCGACCGGCAGAACAATCTCGAAGAAGAAGTTTACGAGAACTACCGCGCCGTCTCGGGCATCATGGCGCCCTATAATGTGACCCGCTTTTTCAATGGCGACATGGCCAGCCAGCGCTTCCTGAATTCGGTCACCATCAATCAAGGACTCGATCAGGCAATGTTCGATCCGAATTCCGGTTACAACCCCAATAAGCCGGTCGGGAAGCAAAAGGATAAGCACTGAGTGCCTGATTCGTAAAGAAGGGTAAAGAGGATGAGATCCGAGGGCTTGGTCTGAGTATTGCCTTTATGTCTTGTAACATGTTCTATCCCAGATAGTTACGCCGCCTTCCACGCGGACCTTGCGACATGGTTGGAGCCCCGGCGCGCCACGGACTGTGGCTTTTTTACCACAGACAGTTTTAGTAACCCTTGGCGTAACCTACGCATTCACAGAAACACCCTGATTCATTCTTGACCCACGAGCAGACAATCCGCTCCGCAGTGGAGTGCAGCGGCGTCGGGCTGCACAGCGGCGCGCCCGTCTCCATGCGCATTCTGCCGGCAGCGTCGGGCACGGGCATCGTGTTCCGGCGCATTGATCTAGACGGATTTGAAATCGAGGCCATCAGCCGCAACGTCGCGCGCGTCAGCTATGCCACCAGTCTCATGAAAAAAGGCGTGCTCATTTCGACCACCGAGCATGTGCTCTCGTCGTTTATCGGCATGGGGATTGACAATGCGATTGTCGAGCTCGACAACCTTGAACTGCCGATTCTCGACGGCAGCGCGCGGCCGTTTGTCGAGATGATTCGCAAGGCGGGCATCCGCAAACAAAGGCGGGCTCGGCAGTATTTGAAGATTCGCCGCGAGTTTGAGATGCGCGAGGGCGACAAGTTTATTGCGGTGTATCCTTCGGACACTTATTCCGTTTCCTATTCGATTAATTTTCCCCACCCGCTTATCGGCAAGGAGACTTTTCAGGTGGAACTCACGAACGGAAGTTATCTGCGGCATATTGCGGCTGCGCGCACTTTTGGTTCGCGCGAGGACGAGCAGGCCATGCGCAATATGGGACTGATTCGCGGCGCCTCCCGCGAAAACTGCATCGTACTCACGCGCGATGGAGTCGAAAACGGCCCGCTGCGCTTTCCGGACGAATTCGTGCGCCACAAAGTTCTCGATCTGGTGGGCGACCTGGCGCTGTTCGGGAAACAGATTCTGGGAAACGTGGTGGCCGACCGCGCCGGCCACGCAATGCACACCGCGCTGGTCTCGCGCATCCTGCGCGACAAAACTCTGTGGGAGGAAGTAAC
>JBEKWZ010000153.1:0-6974 GCA_049512555.1 Candidatus Sulfotelmatobacter sp.
GAACGCGGCGCGCCGCATGATCGGCGTGATTCCGCAGGCGCTCACCAGCGACCTCGACCTGACTGTCGAGGAGAACATGAGTATTTATGCCAAGCTCTACGACGTTCCGGCGAAGGAGCGCAAGAAATCGATCGACGAGCTACTGGAACTCGTCGACCTGACGAAATGGCGCGATGCGGCTACGAAAACACTATCCGGCGGCATGCGGCGCCGGCTCGAAATCGCGCGCGGCCTGGTGCACCACCCCCATATCTTTTTTCTGGATGAGCCGACCACCGGACTGGATCCGGTGTCGCGCGTAGCCGTCTGGGAAATGCTGGGCAACATCAAGGAACACCGGCAGCTGACCATTCTGATCACGACGCACTACATGGACGAAGCCGACCGCTTGTGCGATCGCATCGCCATTGTCGATCACGGCAAACTGGTTGCGCTCGACGCACCCAGCGCCCTCAAGGCCAGCGTGCCAGGATCGAATGTAATTGAAGCGCAGTTCGAAAATCCTCCGGCGGACTGGGAGCAGCGCCTGCACGCGCTCGATGATGTCACCTCGGTGCAGCATGAGGGCGCGGGCATGTATCGCGTCCTCACCGGCAACGGCTCGCGTACCACGACCGAACTGGTCGAAATGGCGGTGCAGAGCAAAGTTCCGGTGAAGTCGCTCTCGGTGCAGAACACTACGCTCGACGACGTCTTCGTGCATTACACGGGAAGGCAACTGCGCGACGAACTGCAAAAAGCCTATGCCTTCGTCATGCCGCAACGTCCGGGGCTGCAGCCATGAGCTAGTCCTGAGTCCCGAGTCCTGAGTCGCGAGGTAGCGCCCCGTCACGGAGGGAAACGATATGCCCCAAGGCGGTTACAAAGACTTGATTGCGTGGAAGAAGGGAATGGAGTTGGTAGCGATAATCTACGATGCGACGGACGGATTTCCATCGCACGAGCAGTTCGGCCTTGTCAGCCAACTGCGCCGTGCTGCCGTATCGGTTCCTAGCAATATTGCTGAAGGCAAGGCCCACTACTCCAATCGTGATTTTGTGAGATTCCTTCGCCATGCCAGGGGGTCGCTTGCCGAGATCGAAACCCAGGTTCTGATTGCCGAACAGCGCAAATATTTGACTGACGCAACAGCGGCAAAGCTATCCCAGCAACTCGACGAGCTCGGCCGCATATTGAGCGGCCTGATCAACTCTCTGAAAGATCGCGAAGGACCTCAGGACGCGGGACTCAGGACTCAGGACTAGCTATGAATCGCATGATGGCCATTGTCGAGCGCGAGATGCGCAAGTTCTTCCGCTCGCCGGCGCTGATGCTGGCCTCGATGATTTTTCCACTGGTGCAGTTGATTATTCTGGGCAACGCCTTCGGCGGAAAAATTCACGATGCCCGTGTTGCCATTGTTGATCAGGACGGCGGCCCGCAGGCCCTGCGCGTTCGCGAGGCCTTCGACTCCGTCCGCGCCAACATTCGCACCTTCGTCCCGCTCTATTACGACAACGAGCAGCAGGCGAGGGAGGATGTGCGCAACGGCAAACTGGAAGGCGCGCTGATCATCCCACCGGACTTTTCGCGCCGCGTCTACGAACAGAACCATCCCCGCATCGCGCTGGTCGTCGACAACAGCGATAACTTCATGAGTTCGGCGGTCGAGTCGGAGTTGACCGACCTGACCAACGCGCTCAACCAGCCTGTGGTTTCGCCCCGCATCCTGCAGCAGACGGCGCTCGATATTGTCGAACTCTATCCCTATATCGAATACATGAAATATCTGCTGCCCGGATCGCTGGCCCTGGCTATGTTTGTGTCGGTCATGATCGGCGGCGGCATGCTCTACATCGACGATAAGGCCCGCGGCGTGCACGAAGGCTACCTGGTCACGCCGATCACCAAGCTGGAATTGGTTCTGGGCTTGAACCTGGCCGGCGCCATCAAGGCCGTCATGACGGGCGTGATCATCGTGATTATCGGCTCGCTGATGGCGGGGATCAATACGATTTTTAATCCCATCACCATGTTCGGCCTCCTGATCATGATCGTGCTGACATCGCTGGCCTTCAACACGATGATGTTTCTGCTGATGGTACGCATTGAAGATCCGCTGGTGCCTAGAGCAATGTTCGGCATTCTGAACACGCTGCTGTTTTTTCCCAGCGGTTCAGTCTACCCAATCCAGGCTTTTCCGCCCTGGCTCCGCTTCATAGCCAAGTGCGACCCGTTCACCTATGCGGTCGACGGCTTCAAATGCCTGCTGCTCAAGGAAACGACGCTTTCGGCTGTCTGGGGCGACATGCTCTTTCTCTCCATCTTCGCCGCGGTCACGCTGGGTATCGCCATCCCACTGTTCAAGCGAACCCTCTGAAGAATTGAGTAATTGTGCAATTTGGCTATTGAGCAGTTGTTTCGACGAGCCGCCTGGTTTTCAACTACACAATTTCCAAATCCCCCAATCTTTCTCGGGAACTTTTGACTTGTCCGCTGTGTCCGTTATCCTAGAGAGGTATGACACTTCTGGACGCTCAAGAGTACGACTCGAAAAAATCGCGGAAACGAAACCAGCGAATCATTTTAGCGATCGCGATCGTGTTGATCGTCGCCGGTGTCGTCTGGTGGAATCGCTATTGGCCGGAAGAACACCTGGTCGGGAAGTTCTTCGCGACCTTGCAGGCGCAGGATTACAAAACCGCCTATGGCCTCTGGATGCAGGATCCGCAGTGGCAGGAGCATCCCCAGAATCATTCGAAATATCCGTTCAACGAGTTTTACCGCGACTGGGGCCCCGGCGGTGAGTGGGGACTCATCAAGACCGCGAAAGTGTTTGCAGCCAGCCCATGCCCCGCGAGGCCTGGCGATAGCGGCGGCGGCAGTGGCGTGGTGGTCGATGTGATCGTGAACGACCGCACGGAACATGCACAGGTCTGGGTGGAAAAGGCGGACCACACGCTCAGCTACCCCCCCTGCGAGCTGATCTTTCGCTGAGCTGCTTCGCGTAACACTATGCAGGCTTGTGCTCGAGCGATTCCAGCGCTTTGGCCAGCGTCGCATCATCGCTGACATTCACACAGGTCTTCGAGCGGTCGATCTGCCGCATGAGTCCGCAGAGAACCTTTCCCGGGCCGACTTCGACGAAGGTTTGGACGCCCTGGGCAATCAGCAGGCGCACGCACTGTTCCCACTTCACCGAACCCGTGACCTGCCGCACCAGCGTGTCGCGAGCGCGCAGATCGTCGGTGACGAGTTCGGCGTCGACGTTGCACGCGACGGGATAGACGGGCTTCTGCAGTTGGAGGGCGTCGAGATCGGCCTGCAGACGATCCTGCGCCGGCTTCATCAACGAACAATGGAATGGTGCGCTGACCGGCAACAGCTTGGCGCGCTTGGCGCCGCGCTCGTCGGCCAGTTTCGCCGCGCGCTCTACGGCAGCCGTATTACCGGAGATGACGATCTGCTCCGGCGAATTGATGTTGGCCGGCTCGCAAACCTCGCCCTGCGCCGCGTCGTGGCAAACGGCGGCGACCTTCGCAGTGTCCATGCCGAGGATTGCGGCCATCGTGCCCACGCCTACCGGCACGGCTTCCTGCATATATTTGCCGCGGTTGCGAACCGTGCGGACGGCGTCGGAAAAACTGAACGTCCCCGCAGCGACATGCGCGGAATATTCCCCGAGACTGTGGCCCGCGACGTAACACGGCTTGGGAATGCGCGTCTCCAGAACTCGCAGCGCAGCGATCGATGCGGTCAGGATTGCTGGCTGCGTTATTTCTGTCAGGCGCAGTTGGTCTTCGGGGCCTTCGAAGCACAGAGTGGAAAGCTTGTAGCCGAGGGCGTCGTCGGCTTCCTCGAATGTTTGGCGGGCGAGCGGATATTTCTCGGCAAGATCTTTGCCCATGCCGATAGCCTGCGAGCCCTGGCCGGGGAACAGCAACGCAAAAGTGTTGTTCAAGTCTGTCATGAATGATTGAACTACTGCACGATCGTTTTGGGCGTTCCTTTCGGCTCGTCTTCGAGTACTTCGGGATCGCTTGGAGGGTAGAGATCCAGTTCGAGGTTGAGTCCAAGTTTCGATATCCGGCCCAATGTATTGCTGTCGAGCGTGAATCCGCCCTGCCCGCCATGAGACGCGAAGCCGCAGAATAATCGGATCAGGCTACGGTCGGCGCGAAGGGCCTTGATCGCATCGGCCTTCGGCTCAATCGTATCGAGTAACCAGTTGATGTGTTCAGCCAAAATGCAGTCACGCCCCAGAGGACTTGTGAGCTGCCAGGCCGAGTCTTTCCACACGTTCGACAGATCGATTGAGCCGTCCGTTTGCCGAGCGCCACGCGGCTGACCTTTCGTGTGTGTACGTGTTGGCTGCAGACCAAGGCGGTACGAGACCTCCTGATGGGTGAGGCTGGTACTGAACACACTGAAAGTCGCGCGCCACCATTTCTTGTCGGGAGGCTGAATTGCGTTCATGCGGAGATTCTTCACTCACTCGAAGCAATCAATTGCTATGTGCGACTTCTGATTCGACGGAAGTCGGTTTCACCGCCGCCAGCGCACGCTCGATTGAACCGTTAATTCCGCGTTCGGAAAATTCTGCGGCTACGCGCACTGCATTCTTGATCGCATTGGCGTTCGACGAGCCGTGGGTGATGATGCATGCGCCTTTCACGCCCAGCAACGGCGCGCCGCCGTATTCGGTGTGATCGAGGCGCTTCTTGAAATCAGTGAAGGCGCTGCGCGAGAGCAGTGCTCCTACTTGCGCCGTGATGGTCGCCTTGAGCGATTCTTTCAGCACCGTGCGCACCAGATTGGCCACGCCTTCGGAAATCTTCAACGCCACGTTGCCCACGAATCCGTCGGCCACGATCACGTCGACTTTCCCGTTGTAGAGATCGCGGCCTTCCACGTTGCCTATAAAATTCAGGGGAAGCTGCTTGAGCAGTTGAAACGATTCGAGCGTGAGCGCGTTGCCTTTGCTTTCTTCTTCGCCAATGGAGAGCAATCCGACGCGCGGCCCCAGCGTCCCGGGCCGCTTCCCAAACATTGCCCTGAAATACACATCGCCCATGACCGCGAACTGTTCGAGATTCTGCGGAGTGCAGTCGACGTTTGCGCCCACGTCGAGCAGCATGGCAGGATTTCCGGGAGCGGTGGGGAAAACCGCGGCCAGCGCGGGACGGTCCACGCCCGGAACCGCGCCCAGCACCACTTTCGCCGTAGCCATGGCCGCTCCGGTATTGCCCGCGGTGACGAAGCCAGCGGCCTGCCCTTCGCGGACCATGCGCAGGCCGACCCGCATGGAGGAATCGCGCTTGGCGCGAATCGCCTCCACCTTGTCTTCCATGGTGATGAATTCGCTGGCGTGGACGATCTCGATCGGCAGACGCGCCGCCGCCGGATGGCGGTCCAGTTCTTCCTTGACGACCGTCTCCGGACCAACCAGCAGCACCCGCATGCCGTATTGACGCGCCGCCAGTATGGCGCCCTCAATCTCAGGCTTGGGAGCGCGGTCCGATCCCATCGCATCCAGTGCGATGACGCTAGGCATGATGTTCTAAACTAGCCCGCTTCTTTCACGTCGAGGACTTCGCGGCCCTTATAGTAACCGCACTTGGAGCAGGCGCGGTGCGGCATCTTTTTCTCGTGACAGTTGGGGCACTCGGAAAGGCTGTGCGCCTTGAGTGAGTCGTGGGCGCGCCGGGTGGAAGTGCGTTTCTGGGAGTGTCGCCGTTTCGGATTAGGCATGGTCTTGAATTCCTTTTGGAAGAAGCTGTCAGCTCTCAGCTGTCAGCTTTCAGTTTAAATTGAACTCGCATCGGATCGCTGAAAGCTGAGAGCTGACAGCTGAGAGCGCTTTTCAGTGTTCCAGCTTGCTGCGAATTTCTCGCAGAGCCGTCCACCGCGGATCGACCACCGCAGTCGTGCAGGAACACTGTTCCTCATTCAAATTCTTGCCGCAATGCACGCACAGGCCGCGGCAGTCTTCGCGGCAGGTTACTTTCAAGGGCAACGCCAGCAGCACCTGCTCGCGCAAAACATCTTCGAGCAGGATTCCGTCGCCCTGATAATAGCCGATTTCGGCCTCCGCGTCGGTCACCGAAAGCTCGTCGCGTCCGGCGTCGGCCCCGAGCGGCCGGTAGAGCAATTCGAACTCGCGCGTTACCTCCTGCGGCACGGGCTCAAGGCAGCGGGCACATTGCAATTCGAGCCCCGCCGACAGCCGCCCGCGCAGGCGGATATCTTGAATGACCTCATGCTTGCCGTGATGCTCTTCAACCAGTTCGGCGCGCCCACTGGCGTGCAGCGGCGTGCGCTGCCGGGCTTCGCCCCCCAGGTCGATGACCCCAGGCTGAAACACCTCCTCAAACTCCAGAGGATGGCGTTCCAATTCATGGATGTCCAGGAACATTGCGAAACCTCCGCGTCAACCTCACCAACCCAGTCGGGTTAACGTGCCCGTCAACCCAATGCCCGTAAACCCAGGCCCGCGGAAGCACGCCAAGAGGCGTAAGTACCGCAAGGAGCAAGACTTAGGATAAAGGGCGAAGGCGGATGTGTCAAGAAATCCAGCGATCCAGCCGCATTGGAATGTGCTAGACTATCCCTAGGAGGTCCCTATGGCGACCCTCTACGTCGAAAACGTTCCAGACGAAATCTACAAAGCCCTGCGCAAGCGCGCCCGCGCCAATCGCAAGTCGATCGCCGCCGAGGTCATCTCGCTTCTGGAGCTGCATATTCCGACCGAGGAAGAGCTGAAGCGGCGGCGCAAGGCTTTCGAAGGATTAGCTCGCCTTCGCGCCATGCAGCCCCTCAGTCCAGGTCCGTTTCCATCGGCGGAAGAAATGATCCGCGAGGATCGCGAGCGGTGACCAGCGTCGTCGTTGACGCCAGCGTTGCAGTGAAGTGGTGCTTGCCGTCTGTGCGGGAAGCTCTGGTAGCAGAGGCCGAGGAACTACTGGCTTCGAGCCGGCGCGAAGAAATCAGATTCC
>JBEKWZ010000154.1:0-6970 GCA_049512555.1 Candidatus Sulfotelmatobacter sp.
CGGTACGTGCGGAAACGTCGCGCCGGCCTGTGCGCCCATATAGATGGTCGCGCCTGTACGCGCCGCCAATTCTCTGTGTCCGGAAACAAAGTCGGCGTGCAGATGACTTTCAAAGATGTGCCGGATCGTTACCCCGTGGTCCTCGGCGGCCTTGAGATACAACTCCACATCCCGCTGCGGATCGACGACCACCCCTTCCCCGCCCGAAGCCAGCAGGTAGGAAGCGTGCGCCAGGCATCCCAGATAGAACTGTTCGAAGTACATGGAGACCCCCAAGGTCGTTTCAAATGCTAGAACATTTCGGAGGGCAATGCTATCGCCGGAACCAAGGAGGGCTCAGAATCAGGCAGGCAGCGGTGTGATGAATTCCAGACCAAAGCAGAAACCGCTGCGGAAGCGCACAATGGCCGGGAGCCGCGAGGGGGCGGGAGTATCAAACTCAATTTCCAGCAGATCGCCTGGGTTCAGCAGGATTCCTGCATACAACACCATGCCGCCTTCGCTCATTTCCGTGCCCCGGCCCTCGACCACGGTCGTCGAAAAGCCTTTGGACGTCACAACGCGGACGGGAATGTCGATGGGAAGGCGAGGCCAGCGGCGCGACTTGTCGGAATTCGGCATCACTGCCAATCATCTCTGTTGCAACTGATTTCTTCAAATTACTAAGGTGAAATGATCTTGAGTTCGAGAGTACAGGGGAACCTACGGCGTGACAGTGGAAAAGGCCGCCCAAGAGCGAGCGGCCTCTAGTTTCAGCCCTGACTCTCTGCCAACGGCCGTTCATCCTCTCATCGTGATCCCGAAACGCCGGACGATGCGCCCTCTACCGACCATCCTGATCTACTTTGTCAATAAACAATGATATGGAAGTACGACCCAACGAAGTTTCCCCCGAGGTCATAGGTCTGGCTAAAAATCCCTGTCCCCCCATTGGCGAAGGTAAGAGTTATGATCTTCGGGCCTGATTGATAAGCGTAGACCGTGCCGGCCCAAAAGCGATCAGTCACGACAAAACCGAAGTCGGTAGTGAATTCTCCGGGCGCGAACTCTGTGAGCGTGAACCCACACGGCGGCGTAGTAGCGGCTGCTCCGGAAAGGGTCGAGTTAAAGCATTCCACGATCGTGTACGGCGCGGTCTGTCCGTTGACGACAACTGCCGCCTTCATCCAGCCACCGGCAGTGCGAGCCTGCTGCACATTGCCGTCGGTGGCGAATCCGAAGGAACCGCCGTGGCCGTAAACGCCAGTCGTCTGCCCGTAGCCGTACATTGCCGTATCGCCCTGGCCGTAGACGCCGATGCTGCCCGCGGCACCAGAGCTATTGAACCCCGCCACGCCCGAGCCTGGCCCCGCGAACGTGACGCCTTCCACTCCGTTGTCGCCCGAGACTGTGCCGTCACTCTCGCCGTAGACTCCCATCGTAGTTGAATAACCGGACACTCCGAGGCTGGCGGTGATGGATCCCGCCGAGAAACTCCCCGAGGAATCGCGCTTCACAATGGCATTCGCGGTCGCGGCATTTGTGGGTGCAACGGTCCAGTTCAGAGCCAAGGTGCCGCTGCTGGTGACCGGCGAGCCGCTCACGGTGAAATCCGACGACGGCGCGCTCAACCCGACGCTTGTGACTGAACCCACGGTCGACGGAAACGTTTGCCCCGCGGCGAAGGTGATCAGGCCGTTGCTGGAAATCGAGAGTCCGGTTTCGGTTGGGGCGGCGGTTCCTGAGCCGAACAACAGATTGAATTTGCCCAATGGCGTCGTGCTATTGTTCCCGACCGGTTCGGTCTGCCAGCGGAAGGTTTCATTCACTGCTTTCGCAGTGCTGCTGTTGAAGGCCGATGCGGTGAAGTTCATGGGCTGAGAATTTTTGCCGGCGCCGGCTGTCGCGGCTGCGATGGCCGGCAAGGTCAACAGGCCGCGGAAGATGCCCGTGCCGCTCACGTCAAGTTTGGCGGCGGGCGCCGCGTTGCCGATGCCAACGCTAGTCCCGTTATCGAAAATGATGGAATTCGTAATGTCAGCGGCGGCGTCGAACTTGGCCAGCTTATTCACAGTCCCACCCGCGGTGGTGACCGGCGTGGTGCCTGTAACCAGGGGCTGCGGCTGGATTACTGCGGGAGTTGCAGCGGTTGCCAAGTTGGCAGTGGGGGTGGCCAGCACAAAGGCGGAGGGGGGCAGCCCCCCGATGGTTTCGGCATCTGCCGCTTTCAGCGCGTAGGGCACGCTGAGCAGCAGCACGCGTGGCTGTTCCTCACCCCCGTTCACTCGCACGCCGAGCCAGCGCGCTTCGGGCGAACTGAAGAGTTCGAGCGGCAAGCCCTCCGGCTTGGTCGCGCCTAGTTGGATGGTGAAGTTGCCCTTGCTGTTGGCAGTCACATTCTGCGTTTCCAGCCACAGCGGCGAACCTTCGTATTGATCTTTGTAAATGGCGAAGGTGACGCCGGCGATTCCGGACAACGGTTTGCCGGCCGCATCAAGAGCTTTCCCAGAATAATTCACGAGACGCGGAACGACGGCTCCCGTACCGGCGCTGTTTTGCGCCGCGAGTGGCAGCATGCTGGCGATCATCAAGAGGCAAATCGTCAAGAAGACGTTAGTGCGCGTCATAAACTTCTCCTTTTCACATCTTGGTTTAGGCCGAATTGGTCTGGCCTGCCCCGCCCCGGCTAACGCAGCCGGGCTGTTCTCCAGGAGGCCCTTTTTTTAAAACCCTGCCTTTTCAGGAGTTACTCCTTCAGGTGGTAACGGCGGAAGGTGCCGCCCAGCCCGGAGTAGAAGAGCATCGCGGCATTTTCGCTGTTGACTTCCTCTCTGCTCCAGTACTCTCCATTCCGCGTCTCCAGATCGGTCCACAGATTCTTCTTCTGCTGAGGCCGCAGCTGAGAGCAGTCCAGATATCCCGCGACCAATCCGTTGAGGTGAGCCTTGTGGGCAACCGCGTCGTCGCTCGAATTAACCGTGTTCCAGGTAACCCGTCCGCCGAACATCCTCTGCATAACGCCCGCTTTTCGCCCATGAGCGGCGAGCACGACTCCGCGGCAGTAGCCGGTGGTAACCCAATCTTTCGCGATCTCAGAGCTGGCTTCGGCATAGCCCGAGCCGATGGCCCAAAACTCGCCAAACAGCCCGCCTATGGCTACACTTCCGGAACCCAGAAAAAATGCGGCCGCCTCGAGCAAACAACCCGTCGCCATGGTCTCGGTTGCAAGGCCAAGAACCGTGGAGACCTCGTCCAACACCCAGAAGGAATGTTCGAACCTTCTGCCGTTCTTACCATAGTCTGGGGAATCCGGTACCTGCCATAACTTGGGTGTATCTGGCATCTTTCCAATCCTCCTTACTTGCTCTTTCGTTTTTCGTTTTTCGCTTTTCGTTTTCCGCCCCGGTTGCGAGGAAGAGAGCGCAGTCAAAGTCCCCCAACTCTCACCGCGCCTCCCCTGTCTCAGCACCCCAAGCAGGAATTACGCGCTCTACTGTGAATATCGAAATCGGAAGGAAGAAAGCGACAGGTGCTCGAAAACAAAATTCAGGCTGGCAGGAAAGTGAGGGGCAAGGGAATCAGGCGAGGTGCAGGCAAGTTTGTGCCGCGGCCGGTCTGTGGGGAGGCTACTTCGATGCGGGCCGCGAGGCCTGTTCCTTGGCGTGACGGATGAGGGCAGTGAAGCGGGGATCTCCGTGCAGGCCTTTCAACTCGTCCTCGTCGGCCAGGCCGAGATCGGTTTTGGCGTCCAGCCCATGATCGACTGCTTCTTTCAGAAGGGACAGCGCTTCAGTTTTGCGCCCCTGCTCGGCCACCAGGCATGCGACGAAGTAAGTTGCATACGCGGTGTAGGGGTGCTCGGAGCCCCAGACGCGCAGTTGTCTGGCTTGAATCTGGCGAGCCACTTTCTCCGCCTCGCCGTTGTTGTGTTCATTCATGAAAATACTGCGCAGATTAGCCAGAGAGCGCAGCGTGAGGGCGTGGTCTGCACCCAGCACTCGCAGCTGGATTTCGAGTCCATCGCGCTGCACCTTTTCCGCCTCGGGATACCGTTTTTCCAACGAAAGGATGCGGGCCAGGCGGTTGATCGAGTCCAGGGTGTAAGGGTCATCTGCTCCTTGCACTCGCTCCGCAATGGCAAGCGCATCACGCTGCATCTTTTCAGCTTCAGGAAGGCGGTTTTCCGCCATGAATATGAAGGCCATGTTGTCCATTGAAGCGACGGTGTCGGAGTGTTCCGGCCCCAGCACACGGCGCCGCTTCTCGAGGACCTGACTGTCGAGTTGCTCGGCTTCGGGGTAGCGCTTCTGACCGATCAAACTATTGGCCAGCCGGTGCATGGTCATGAGCGTGTCCGGATTTTCGGAACCGAGGACGCGCTGCTGGGCCGCGAGAGTTTGGCGAAGCAGTTTCTCGGCATCCTGGTCACGCTGTTCCATCGACAAGGTTCGGCCCAGATCACTGGCAGAGGTGAGGGTGTCGGGATGGTCAGGACCGAGGGCTCGGCGGCGGATATCGACGGAGCGCGCCAGCATCGACTCAGACTTCGGATACAACCCGAGGCTGAAATAGACATCGCCCATCACGTCGATCATTTGAGCCTGAGTTTCGGGGTCCTTGGCCAGTTGGGTGTCAACCTCGGCGGCCGATCTGTCCAGAATCTCGCGCGCGGTAACGCTATTGCCCCGCGCCTCGCTGGGGTCCGACACCTTGAACATCTTGATCATGAACTGGGTGACGCGGCCGGCACGGTCGCGCTCGCGAATGGCGAGGTCGCGCTGGGCGCGGGCCCGGCGCGCCTGCACCAGCGTTCCGGTAACACCGGCCATTACAGCCACGAGCGCCAGAGAGGTCAGCACAACCGCGGTTCGGTTCCGGCGCACGAACTTGGCTGCGCGATAGCCGAGCGTATCGGGCCGCGCGCTGATCGGCTCATGCTTTAGGTAGCGGCTCAGGTCGTCGGCCAGCGCCGTGACCGAAGCGTAACGCTCCGGCGGATTCTTCTTCAGCGCTTTGGCCACGATGGTGTCGAGGTCTCCGCGCAGCAAGCGGCTCAGCTTTTCGGGGGTGGTGGTGCGACTGGCGGCGTTCGTAGTGGCTTCAGTGCCCGCGGCCCTCGCCGTGGTTACGACATCCGACGGGCGGGTCGGTTCGTTGTCGACTATAGCTTTGACCAGGCCTGCAGGCGAGCGCAGGCCGCTGCCGGCTGGATGCTGCCCCGTCAGCAGTACGTAGAGCAGTACGCCTAGCGCATAAACATCGGTCGCAGTCGTGATGAGTCCGCCAGTCACTTGCTCGGGAGCCGCATATTCCGGCGTCATGGCCCGGCCGCCTTCAACCGTGAGTACAGTCGGCGCACCGTCCTCGCCTTCGCCTTCGAGCAGCTTGGCAATTCCGAAATCCAGCAGCTTCACCTGGCCGTCTTTGCTCACCAGCACGTTCGACGGCTTCAGGTCGCGGTGCACAATCAGGCTGGCGTGCGCTTGAGCGACCGCGCCCAGCACATCCAGGAAGAGCCGGATGCGGGCCTCGATGTCCAGACGCTGCACATCGCAGTAGCGATCAATGTGCTCCCCTTCGACAAGCTCCAGCACCAGGTAGGGTTGCCCACCGGTCGATACACCCGCATCGATCAGCTCCGCAATATGCGGATGCGCCAGCCTTCCGAGAATGCTGCCCTCGCGTTTGAAACGAGCTTCGCCGCCGTGCCCCATCTGTGCGATGTGGATGAACTTCACCGCAACTTTCCGCTCAAAGCGGCCGTCGTTGCGCTCAGCCAGCCAGACGCTTCCCATGCCACCCTGACCAATCTGAGAAATCAGCGTGTAGGGTCCAACGGTCTGGCCGGCTAGTCCTGTCGCCTTCGCCGGCGCAGCCGGGCTATTCTCGAGAAAACCTTCTTGAGCCAGTATGCGGTGTTCCTTGAGTAACGCTCTCAGCTGGGTGGCCAGCGCGGGATCGCGGTCGGCGAGTTCCGCAAGCCAGGCCGAGCGCTCTTCGTCGGTCATGGCGAGGGCTTGGTCCAGATAAGGGCTCAACGCCTGCCACTGTTCGGGGCTGAGTGTCGGCACGAACATGAAACTCCTTAAAGCGACAAATCAGGGCGAATTTTCCGGTGGAGATAAATGCGCGCTTTCTCCCAGTTGCGCTGTGCGGTTCTTTCCGATACACCCCGCATGGTGGCGATTTCCGCAAAGGAGAACCCGCAAAAAAACTTCAAGTCAACGACCTCCGCGAGGGCGGGCTCTACTTTGACCAGCTCATCCAACGCCTCGCTGATTTGGACCAGCTCGCGGTGGTCGACCGCATTCTCCATGCCTTCCGTGTCGAGCGAAGTAAGCTCGAATAAACCGCCGCGCTTCTGGGCGTGCCGCTGGCGGGCATGGTCGATCACTAATCCCCGCATCACTCGCGCGGCGTAGCCCATGAACCGGGCCCGGTCGGGGAACGATGTGCCATCGCGCGCAGCCATGTCTAGATAAGCCTCGTGCAGCAGCGTGGTGGCGCTCAGGCTGACGGGAACGCCTGGTCGGGCGAGTTCCCTCTTGGCTAGCCGGTGCAGTTCGGAATAGAGAGCGGTGAACAGCGCTTCCGCAGCGGGACGGTCTCCTCGCTCGGCTGCGACCATAAGCGACGAGATTGCCGGCCCCACTTCTGCCTCCTGAATGATCTGGCCCACCGCGTGAACTTGACCGGCGAACGGTCGAAAGCTTCTCGCAGATGAGTAGGATAGTCAAGCGGCAGGGTCGGAATGGCGGAGAAAACAGGGGATGAAACTTCTCGGTAGGGGTCAAAACGTGGGCTGGGAGACGAAGAACGACACCAGGAAAAACGAGGCGGCCATTTTTTTCTCACCAACCGGAAAAGAATGGCGGGGACGACGGGACTCGAACCCGCGGCCTCTGCCGTGACAGAGTCGCTGGCCGATGTAACTTATTGGAACTTAACGGTACTGACAGCCCGTTCTTATTCCTCTAAGGGAACACAAGGG
>JBEKWZ010000155.1:0-6942 GCA_049512555.1 Candidatus Sulfotelmatobacter sp.
GGGAATGGGTTCCCAATTCTCCGAGAACACCTTCTATACCAACAAGGGATTTTCATCCTACAACGGGTTGCTTGCCACGCTGCATAAGAACATCGGCTATGGCTTACAGTTTGACTTGAACTACACCTGGTCGCACTCGATCGACAACGTCTCGCTGATCGCCAACGCGGCGGCATATGGAGGATATGGATTCATCTGCGACATTCTGCGGCCGCGGGAATGCCGTGGCAATTCCGACTTTAACGTGAACCAGTATTTCAACGGCAACTTCATTTACGACCTACCGGTGGGCAAGGGAAAAATGATCGCTTCTGGTGCACCGCGCTGGCTCGACGAGATTGTGGGCGGATGGAGCGTGAGCGGCCTTCCCTATGTGCACGGCGGGAATGTCTATTTTGCGGGCGCCAACGCGTTTGTGGCCGGATACGCCAACAACGCGCCTGCCGTTCTGGTCGGACCGCCCTCTGACCTCAAAATACACATCAACGGCGGTCAGGGCCAGCCCTTGTTGGCCTACGCGAACCCGGCCCAGGCTAACGCCGACTATACCGGTCCAGTCGGCTTCAACATCGGCTCGCGCAACAATCTGATCGGTCCATCGTACTTCAACATGGATATGGGACTGGCCAAGGGGTTCCCAGTCACAGAGCAGGTAATTGTGAAGTTCCGTGCGGACGCCTTCAATGTCTTCAACCATCCCGACTTCAACGCGCCGTGTACGGACATTACCAATTCCGGTGGCTGTCAGTTCGGAACCATTACCGGCACGGCCAACGGGGCACGCGTACTGCAGGGCTCTCTGCGGGTGGAGTTCTAATCTCACACCAGCTGTGAGGTGCGGCGGACACGTTCGGTTTCGCCGTACCTCTATAGCTCGGCTTCGTGGTTCGCTCTCCAGGCGCGGAGCCTGTGTTTCGACACTCCCGTCTCTCATGTCACATCGTCGCCCGGCGCCCTAGCTCGACTAGCTTCAGATCTCGATCACTGCTCTTCTGTTGTGTCCGCGCCGACCCGTTTCTAGCCTATTCCTTGGTTGGAAATGGGACTCAGCTTGGTTCGGAAACTGGGGATCAGGCCAAGGCTGCCGAGTCCCGGGCTGTTTTCCTTTCTAAAGTCTCATCCCTCCTGGCCGATATACCAAGAGGCCGCCCTGGCACGAAGACGGCCGAAAACATTCGTCTGGCGGAGAAAGGGATGTTACTTCATGGGGAACATACGAGCCCTTATCGTGGATGATTCTTCGGTCATGCGAAAGATCGTGGCGCGCTCTCTGCGCCAGGCGGGCATCGATCTAGCCGAGGTATTGGAGGCGGGAAACGGCGCCGAGGCTTTGGGTGTCCTACAGAAAAACCAGGTCGATCTAATTCTTTGTGATATCAACATGCCGGTCATGGACGGCCTGGAGTTTATCAAACAGCTTTCCACCGTCGAGAACGCTAAAGGGGTGCCCGTGATCATGGTCACGACCGAGGGCAGCGAGTCTCATGTGGTGGAGGCGCTGTCGAGCGGGGCCCGCGGCTATTTGCGCAAGCCCTTCACCGCCGAGCAGGTCAAGGAGCACGTGGTCCCTTTCTTGGCAGGGAAATCATGAGACCTCTGAACGAAGTACTCACCACCGGCAATCGCCACGAAAACTGGCCTCCGCTGCTGGAAGTGGCGGTGCGGGAAGTCTTTGAGCTCATGCTCGCATGCCAACTGACCGAGTGGACATCGGACCAGGATGCAACCCTGGACATTACCGCCATGGTTGGACTTGCAGGGCAAGTATGCGGCTTGCTGAGCCTGCGTTGCGACCAGAAGTCGGCCGTACTCATGGCTTCCAAAATGCTAGGCCTGGAGCCGGACAAGGTTGGTCCGGAGATGGCGGATGCGATCGGCGAAGTCTGCAACATGATCGCTGGCAATTTCAAGAACAAGATCGCTGGCATGGGAGACGGCTGCATGCTTTCTGTGCCCACGGTCATCACCGGGACGGACTATAACCTGTATTCTCAGACGGACTCCCCCGGGGTTGAGGTCAGACTGCAGTTCGAAAGCAAGCCCATCGTCATTTCTCTCCAGATCCGGGGATGAGCCGAAGATCGGTTGACCCTTCGGCTGTCGATCGAACTCAAACCGCCTGGCCATCACCAGACTGCAGGCCGATTCAACACAAGCACACGCGCAGACTGAGCGGAAATAGGCGCCGCAGCTTTTTCTCTTGCGACCAGCTCTCTAACTGTTTTCCACTGACCGAAATAGTTTCTCGAGAAGGCTGATCCAGATTCCTCGTGCTCGCCGGCGCAGGCACTCTAACCTTCTGCCGTCTAAAGCCAATGCCACGGTGTGCCGATATTCTCTCGAGATGAGCCCACTCTCTTCCGAAATCGGTCCACGCTTGTCCAGCGGCTCGAGCCCGAAGAAGCAGTTGCCCAGGCTGCTGATTGCGGAAGGCGACGTCGTCACCGGCACTCACATCCGGGAATTAATGGCGAAGAGCGGATACGACGTTGTCCTGGCCAAAGATGGCCAGGATGCTCTGCACTACCTGCAGTCCGATCGTCCTCCTGGCTTGGCCATCGTGGGCTGGACCTGTGCGAAGCGGAGCGGAGCTGAGATTTGCCGGCAGATCCGCGAACAGAAGAACCGAAGATACATCCACGTGATTCTGCTCACCACGTGGAACCAGCAAAAGGAGGTTGCGGAGGCCCTGGAGGCTGGCGCGGACGACTGCATGTACAAACCAGTCGACGGCCGCGAGTTGCTGCTCCGGCTCCAAACTGGATCACGAATCATTTTGGAACGCGCTTTGCGAGACAGCGAAGCGCGCTTCCAACTCGCCTTCGAGCAGGCGGCAATCGGGATGGCGTTGCTAGATACGAAGGGGCGGTTTGTCCAAGTCAATCAGGCTCTCTGCCGTCTGTTCGGCTATACCGAGGAGGAGTTCCTGGGCATGAACCTCGAGTCGGTGAGCCATCCGGAGAATCTGCCCCCGACCAGAATTCTTATCCCTCAGTTGGTGAAAGGGGAATTCACCGGGGAAGATCTGGAACGACGCTATCTCTGCAAAGATGCGTCGATGGTGTGGGCGGCGGTGACAGCCTCTCTGGCCCACCACGAAGATGGCGCCTCTGTCCTGATCGTCCAATTCAAAGACATCAGCAAGCGCAAAGCGGCCGAGGATGCGCTGCGGCGCAGCGAAGCCTTCGCCCGGGCCATTACCGACAATGTCGAAGACCTGGTCATGGTTATGGACCTGGAACGGAAGTGGCAGTATGCCAGCCCCTCGCATGTGTCTGGGATCGGATACGCGCCCCGGGAACTGATCGGCCAGGATGTGCTGGCCATCGTGCATCCCGAGGACCGGCGTGGGTTCGAAGCATCGATCCAGGAACTGCTGCTCCATCAAAATCAACCTCTAGCCGTGGTCCGCCTGCTGCACAAGAATGGATCGCCGCGGCATTTCGAAGCCCGGGGCTCACTGGTTCGGGGCCTGATTGGCCGTACCGACGGCATTGTGGTGGTCTTGCGTGCCATTGATGAGCGCATCCGGTCTGACCAGGAGTTGCAGGCAGCCCACGCGGAAACCGAATTGTTCCTGCAGTCAATTCCGTCGATCTTGATCGGCTTGGATGTCGACGGGCGCATCACCCGCTGGAATCGGTCCGCCGCAGAGATTTTTCATCTGTCGGGCGAACAGGTGCTGGGTCACACCATCGAACACTGCGGCATCCACTGGCTGCAGCCCGAAATCAGCCAGGAAGTGGTGCGCTGGCTGGCGACCAAAACCGCCTATCGCGGAGAAGATTTGGCGTACGAAAGTGAGGGCAAACGGCGGTTTCTCGGTTTCAGCGTGCATCGCGTGAAGTCCGATGGCGACGAGCCTCCGCGTTTTATTGTCTCGGGGGCCGACATCAGCGAACGCAAGAATCTCGAGTTTCAGCTCCGGCAGGCGCAAAAGCTGGAAGCCATCGGCCAACTGGCGGCTGGAATTGCTCATGAGATCAACACGCCGACCCAGTATGTGGGGGACAACACGACGTTCCTTAAGGATTCCTGGCAATCCATCGCCGACTTGCTGGATCTGAGCCTGGCCATTCGCCGCGCGGCGGGCGACGGCGGCATTCCTCAGGAGTTGCTCGATCGGTTCGACCGGCAGGTGGAACAGTCCGACCTGGAGTATCTGCTGACCGAGATTCCGCGCGCGCTCGAACAATCGCTGGATGGAGTCCAGCGTGTGGCCAAAATTGTCAAAGGCATGAAGGAGTTCTCTCACCCGGGTTCGGAAGAGAAACGCGCGCTCGACATTAACCGGGCCATCGAAAACACCATCACGGTGGCGCGGCACGAATGGAAATATGTTGCCGACGTGGTCACCGAATTCGGGGCGGACCTTCCCCTGGTGCCTTGCCTGATCGGCGAGTTTAATCAGGTGATTCTCAATCTCATCATCAACGCCGCTCATGCCATTGATGCGGCCATTGCCAAAGGATTGCGGGACAAAGGCAGGATCGTTATCCGCACCCGTCGCGACGGCCCATGGGCGGAAGTGGCAGTGAAGGATAACGGCATTGGCATGGCTGCCGACGTCCAGTCCAGAGTCTTCGAACCGTTTTTCACCACCAAGCCACTCGGCAAAGGCACCGGCCAGGGCCTTACGCTGTCGCACGCGGCCATCGTGAAACGTCAGAAAGGACAACTCTGGTTCGAGACTGAGCCGGGACAGGGCACGACATTCTTCATCCGCTTGCCGCTGGAAACTGATCCGGTGACGTCATGAGCAAAAGAATTCTATTTGTCGACGATGAACTCATGGTGCTGAAAGGTCTGGAACGCAGTCTGCGCAGCATGCGCAAGGAATGGGAAATGGAGTTTGTGCTGGGTGGTCCGGAGGCCCTGGAGGCCATGGCACACGAACCGTTCGACGTGGTGGTCAGCGACATGCGAATGCCCGGGATGGACGGCGCTCAACTGCTCGACCTGGTCAAGAAGCGGTTCTCGCAGACCGTTCGCATGGTGCTCTCGGGCCAGTCCGACAAAGATGCCGTCCTGCGGGCGATCCGGCCGACTCATCAGTATTTGTCGAAGCCCTGCGACGTCGAAGAACTGAAACAGAAACTCGGAGGCGTGCTGGCCTTGCGCGATGTGCTGGACAACCCGCAACTCAAGCAAAAGGTATCCCAACTGGAAACCCTGCCCAGCCCACCGTCGTTGTACGACGCGCTTCGCACCGAGTTGGAGTCTCCCAACCCGAGCCTGCAAGCGGCGGCCGACATTGTGAGTTCTGACCCCGCGATGACTGCGAAACTGCTGCAACTGGTCAACTCCGCTTTTCTGGGTAGCGCTTCTCGCCTGTTCTGCCCCAAGCAGGCAATCTCCATCATTGGCCTCGAGAACCTCCATTCCCTGGTCACGTCGGTCGGCCTGTTTTCCGAAATGCGCTCCGAGCTGGCAGAGATCCTCACGCCGTTGTGGAGACACGCAAACGCAACCGCCCGATTTGCCAAGGCCATCGCACGCTGCGAGCAGGCAGGTCCTACCGCCGAGCAGGAGTGCTGTACGGCCGGATTGTTGCACGATGTCGGCTGGATCGTTCTGGCTGCAACCTACGAGGAACAGTTTGTCGGGCTGTGCTCATTGCTGGGTCAAGCATCGTCGGATAGAGGAGCATTGGATCAAGCCAAGACTGTCTCGCCACTGAACCGAGAGCGAGCGGTCTTTGGCGGCACGCACGGTCAGGTGGGCACCTATCTGCTGGGTCTGTGGGGCTTGCCGGACTCCATCCTGGAAGCCGTGGCCTGGCATCACGCCCCCGCACAGGCGCACCCCACCAGCTTCTGCCCTTTGCTCGCAGTCCACGCAGCCAACCATTGTGACGGCCAGCTGCACCCGTCCTTACCCTGGACCGAGGGCAGCGGTATCGACCAGGACTTGCTGGCGCAACTTGGCTTGCAGGACCGGTGGCATGTCTGGCAGAAGCGGTGTCAAGAGATTGACGAACAAATTGATGACAAAAGCGAGGTACACCATGGCTGAAAAGATCCTTCTAGTGGACGACGATCCCAATATCCTGGACGGGTATCGGCGAGGCTTGAGTCGAGAGTTCCAGATGGAAACCGCTCTGGGCGGAGAGCGGGCGCTCGCCCTCGCTACCGAGAACGGACCCTACGCAGTGGTGATTTCCGACATGCGGATGCCCGGAATGGATGGCATCCAGCTGTTGAGCAAAATCAAGGCTCTGTCTCCCGATACCATCCGCGTCATGTTAACCGGCAACGCCGAAATTGACATGGCCATCAACGCCATCAACGAGGGCAGCATTTTCCGCTTCCTGAGTAAACCCTGCAGCAAAGAAGTTATGGCGAAGACCTTGACGGCGGCACTGTTGCAGTACCGTCTGGTCACGGCCGAAAAGCAACTCCTGGAACAAACGCTGCGGGGCAGCATTCAGGTGCTGACGGAGGTCCTCAGCCTGGTCAATCCAGCGGCCTTCAGCCGCGCCGAGCGCGCCCGGCGTTATGTACACCATGTGGTCACTGCGATGAAGCTGGGCAACCCCTGGCAATACGAGGTCGCCGCCATGATGTCCCAGTTAGGGTGCGTGACGCTGCCTCCGGAAACCATCGACGCGGTCTACCGCGGGGAGAAACTGCAGCCGAACGAGCAGGCACAGTATGACGCACACCCTCGTGTGGCCTACGATTTGCTTTCGAAAATCCCGCGCCTGGAGCCGAGCGCGTGGATGATCGAACATCAGAACGAAGCCCTTTCCGAGTCAACCCCCGGCGGCTCGCAGGCGTCGGACATACGGCGAGGAGCGGAAATCCTCCGCTTGACGTTGGCCTACGAGAAGCTCATCCATAACGGGACTTCGCGAACGGAAGCGGTATTCATTCTGTCGCACCAGGAGCACAACGTCAGTCAGGAGTTTTTCAATGCCCTGGTCACTTTGGATCCGAATGC
>JBEKWZ010000156.1:0-6938 GCA_049512555.1 Candidatus Sulfotelmatobacter sp.
CTCGCGCCGACAAACGCGCATTCACGAGCACCGGCCACGCATCGATGCCGGCCAAAGACAGCAGAACCGCAACGAACGCGCGGCAGTTTTCGCAAACGACCAGGACTCGATCGCCAGGTCGCACGCCCAAATTGATTAGCCAGCGCTTCGTCTCCGAGATTACAGATGAAAGTTCTCGATAGGTCCAAGTACCCGATGACTCCACTAAAGCCGGATGATCTGGCGAAAGCTCGGACCACGACGTGATCACATCACAAATGCGCTCAGGAAGGTTCCTCAAGAGCTCCGAGACACTATCCGCACTAGTTTCAGGCATAACTGGATGGTGAGGTAATTCTTCGAGCACTTCGGTTACAAACGACCCCGACCGTCCTTTCATCAACGAACGTCTCGCCATGGGCCGCAAACAGCAGCTCCAGCGAGGTTTTCACAAGATCACCTGAAGACTTTTCAGTCCCCTAAGTCCAAATGTGGAAGCCCACTCCGGTCGTGGGCCAACGAGCTTCATCTTTGGGAAGCGCTGCACCAGGTTCAGAATAGCAATTTGCCCCTCTAACCGCGCGAGTTGCGCTCCTATGCAAAAATGCAGGCCCGCACTGAAAGCCAGATGTTGGTTGTTCAGCCTCTTCAGGTCTAACCGATTCGGATCTTTGAACTGCTTTGGATCCCGATTCGCAGCGGCCAGCATGCATAGGACCGTCCATCCCTTCCGGATCGGCTGACCGCAAACCTCGATATCTTCCTTGAGCACGCGCGCCGTGAACTGCACGGGGCTTTCGAAACGAAGAAGTTCCTCCACCGCCGAGCGGATTAGCTCCGGTTTTTCTCGCAACTCCGCCATCTGCTCAGGATACTGCAGCAGAGTGTACATGCCGTTACCGATCAGATTTCGCGTGGTCTCATGTCCCGCGAAAAGCAGTGCGATGCACTGCGCGTAGAGCTCTTCTTCGGTCAGCACTTCTCCTTCTTCTTCGATGTCGATCAGAAGGCTGATCAAGTCGGTTCCTTTATTGCGTCTCCGTTCCGCCACGGTTTTTCGGAAGAACTCCGTCAACTCGATGAGAGCGTCTTGTGCCGCTTGCGCATCTTCGACCGTGCGATTGGGATTGCCTCGAAACGCCGCGATTGCCCGCGACGCATTGACGAACGTTCCATACATCGCCTGCGGAACTCCAAGCAGTTCCGAAATAATGCGCACGGGCATGGGATTCGCGAACTCACTCATGAGGTCGACTTCCGTGCCATGCCGAAGCGGCGTCAGCATTTGATCCACGATGGCTTCGGCTTGCGGACGCAAGCCTTCCACTGCTGCAGCCGAAAATCCTTTGTTAAGAAGTTTGCGCAACCGGGTATGCTCCGGCGGATCCATGAAAATCAGCCACAAGCTGAGCATGCGCGCGAGCTCGCTGAACTCGGCCTGGCGGCTGAGCGGCAGGGGCAATAACATTTGCTGAGCGCGTTTGGCGGAAAGCCTCGGGTCTTTCGCGATCGAGGCGCATTCGGCGTGGCTGAAAATCGCCCATACCGCCCATTTGCCGCCGGCGTCCACGTAATGCAACGGACCTTCTTCGTGCATGCGGGCATACGTGGGGTACGGATCCTGCAAAATTTCGTCGCTGAAAACAACTTTTTTGCCGAGACCACTAACGTTGGACAACCTTCACCTACTTGTAAGATCAGGATTTCGGTGACGCAGGCCGAGAGCCGATGAGGTTCAGTTTATCACGCACCTTCCACCAAATCCGTGGCGGAGGGAGCACAACCATCTTGGATTCAATGGGATAGGGGGTAGAGCGGAAGTTGACGGAGGAAGTGATCGGTGCAGAGATTCGAAGTCTAAAGAAGGCGTAACAGCAGAGTTGGCGGTGGTCAGACCGTTGGAAGGTTAAATTCACTCCACCGAGTGCACTTCATCACGCGCTGGCCTGGAGACGCTGCCATATCAATTCAACGGTTTGAATTTTTCCGTTTACCAGCGTCGGTGGCGTAATCAATATGAGCCGATCGTCCTGAAACTGAATGCTGCGGACCAGGTTTCTATCCACGTAGTTCTGAATCGATGAGACTTCAATAGTATGGGTTACCTTGTCGCCAGCGAGCGTATACCGTCCGGCGTATGCGAGAAATGTCTTGAAGGCCTCAGCCTGTTCTTCGACAGTGCCACCCGTGCCGGAGAGAGCTTTTCGTCCGCCGTAGCTGATCAACGCGGTTACTCTGCCCTCGGCAGTATAGGTGAGAAAACCCGCGGGGCTCAGACCATAAGGAGCCTCGCCCGGTTCCCCCTTTGATGTTTTGCTCGAGGCTGACACCAGTTTCCAGGTGCCCACAAGTTTGTCGATTTCTTGGCCGACTGCACCAGATGCCATTCGATTCTCCCTTGACACTCCGTATGCTTCTCACCGAAGGTATTTGAGCGTACCGTTTGACGGAAGCTTAGCGCAACACCGCGTTCTGCGGTTCATCTCTTGGATGTCTGATTAGGATGTCTGATTCGAGAACGAAAACTATGGCATTGGAATTGGAAGGCAAAGTCGGGCTGGTAACGGGCGGGACCTCGGGTATTGGCCGCGATGCAGCGGTACTTTTGGCGAAGGCTGGGGCCAAAGTAGCGGTAGCGGGGCGACGTGAGGTGGAAGGTGAGGAAACCGTCGAATTAATCCGCGCCGCGGGCGGCGATGCCCTGTTCGTGAAAACCGACGTGTCGAAAGCCTCTGAAGTGGAAGCGCTTGTTCAGAAAGTGACGGAGAGGTTTGGCCGCCTGGACATAGCCTTCAATAACGCCGGAGTCGAGGGAGGCTGGGCCCCCATCGTCAGACAGTCCGAAGAAGACTGGGATCGGACCATCGCCATCAATCTCAAAGGCGTATGGCTCTCGCTGAAGTATGAGATCCGGCAGATGCTCAAGCAGGGCGGTGGCGGGGCTATCGTAAACATGGCATCGGTCATAGGCCTGATCGGTTCTGCCGGGGTAGCAGCCTATAGTGCAAGCAAGCACGGAGTGATCGGCCTGACGCAAACCGCCGCACTGGAAAATGCGAAAAGCGGGATTCGGATCAACGCAGTGTGCCCCGCTTTTATCGAAACGCCTATGGCTGATCGAAGCCTGCGCGCTCCAGGCGCCCGCAAATATGTTGTCGGGCTCCATCCCATCGGCCGCTTGGGAAGACCGATGGAAATCGCCGAAGCCGTGTTGTGGATGTGCTCAGACCGAGCATCTTTCATGACCGGCCAGTCGTTGGTTCTCGATGGCGGCTTCCTGGCAGGGCCCAATCCCCCAGGCTAGCTGCACCGACACCTACTGCGATGTTTACACACCACGACCATGCGGTTCTTTCTGCAGCCGGTCTTCTTCTTTTGGATTTGGAACTTCGTATTCGGGAACAGGACTGTGCACAATGCCAGGTCTGGCGTCCTGATTTCGGTGGGATGTACTGCGCCAAAGGGCACGGGCGTGCCCGGCACTCGCGTTACTTCGCTAGAAACGTGCTCACAAGTTCCGCGGGCGGGATTTGAGAAAAAGAGTCCGACACAGATCGAGATCCCACTCTTAGGATTCAGCTCTCACGGTCTCACGGCCCTGGCGGATGCCATCGGCCATCTTCGCCAGGTCGCTTTTCGCAATTTTTCCGCTCGCGGTCATGGGCATGGTCGAGACTAGAAAGATGCTCGACGGCCGCTTGTATGGGACAAGGTGTTTTGCAGCGTATTCAGCCAGGTCCGCTTCCTTCAGAAGCGAGTTCGGCGACGCTTGAACAAAGGCCAGAATCTCCTCGTCTCCTTGAGTTGTCCTTCCGATCACTGCAGACTGGGCTACTGCTGGGTTGGCATTCAGAACGGCCTCCACTTCAGCGGGGTAGACATTGAAGCCAGAGCGGATGATGAGATCCTTCGTGCGTCCGACAATGAAGAGATTCTCATCCTCAAACCGCGCCAGATCCCGGGTGTTAAACCATCCTTCCGCATTGATTGCGGCGGCGGTTTCATCGGGGGCGCGATAGTAGCCTTTCATAATGTTGGGCCCACGCACCCACAATTCACCCACTTCTCCGGCGGGCACAGGTTTACGATCAGGTCCAACCACTCTCGCTTCCACTCCCGGAAACATAGGGCCGACCGAGTTATCCTTTCGGTGCGGCACGTCGAGCCGCACCTGGGCTATGTTAGGCGAACACTCGGTTATGCCATAACCATGGTGCAGGGGCAGGCCAAATAGGCTCTCCACTGACGACTTGACGGCAGGGGGGAGCGGAGCTCCCGAACAGGAAATGATCCGAAGCGCGGGAAACTTCAACGACGGCACTTTCCTTATTTTTGCGTATTGCAGAAACTGGGAAAACATGGAGGGTACGCCTAACATGATCGTTATTCGCTCTCTCTCCAGCGTCACGCGCGCAGCCATGGGATCGAATCGAGGATCGAGATAGATCGCCGCTCCACTCATCAGCGTTCCCAGGAAAACTATCGAGAGCCCAACGATATGAGACAGCGGCAGAATGCCATAAAGGCAGTCTTCGGAGTTCATGGACCGGATCTTTGCGGCACCACCAGCCGAGAAAAGCAAGTTGTTGTGCGTCAGCATGACCCCTTTGGGAAGACCGGTTGTACCTGACGTATAGATTAGGGCGCCGACCCGACTCCCGATGTCGGCGTCGATGGGCTCTGGTTGGACAGTCTCGTTTAGAGGTCCCAGGCCTATCTGCCCCAGGCCGCGCACATCGTCGATCAACGCACCGTGACGATTCGCATGTTCGGTGGCATGCGTAGACACGCTCGTCGTATAGACGACGCGACGCGCCCCGCAGTGGTCGCGAACCGCATCAATCTCGCGCGCCGACAAATGTGCGTTCGCGGGCACAGGCCAGGCATCCAGGCTGACGACTGCCAACAAAACAGCGGCAAATTGCCGGCAGTTCTCACCCACGATCATGACTCGATCGCCGGGCCGGACTCCGGAGCGGCGGAGCCAATCCGCAGTCTGCGAAATGACTCCCTCCAGCTCCCGGTACGTCCAGCTGCCGCTTGGATCAGCAACAGCCCTTTGGTCGGGCAAACGGTCTGCCCACAGCTTGACCACATCGCAGATGCGCATGGAAGTCGAGGCGTACGCCGGCAACGGTGTTAGCAGATGTTGCGTCACGGATCAGCCTATCCTTTGCTGCGAAGCTTCTTTTCAATAAATGCAACCGTAGTTTTCAGCGTAGCAAAAGTATCCGTCGTCACTTCTTCGTCATCTACTGTGACGCTAAACCGCTCTTGCAGGAACACGATTAATTCGATCACTCCTTGGGAGTCGATCACATTCCCCAGCAGTGGCACGTCAGCCGTGAGCGCTTCGCTGCGGCCAAAAAGAAACTTCTCGGTCAGAAAGCTACGAATCTCTTGTTCGATCTCTGTCGTTTGTATTGGCATCTATCCCCCCGGTTTTAGTTGATAAGTGACGAAGTAAATAAGCTTGAGTCGACCTCAGATGTAACTGCGTTGTTATCCAAACTCACTGTCGGTGACTATTGATTCGAGATTTTGTGTGCAACCTCAGACCCCGCAGAAACTCATCGTATTGATGCTCTGCGGTTAGTGGAACGGTGGCCACCCCTAAGCTTTCGGCAGAGGGACATCCCCAGAAAGTGTGCGGCGGTACATTGCGACTGACTACAGTGCCAGCCTTGATTACTGCACCTTCACCGATTCGCACGTTAGGCAAGATGACACAGTGCGGCCCAATGAAGACGTCCTTTTCAATTACGACTTTTCCGTTGCTTACCGGCCTTCTAGGTCCCGAATAGAAGTGCGAGATGATCGATGTTCGGAGACCGATTGTGCAGTTTTCGCCGATGGTTACATCCGTGGGATGTATTTCATCGATGTAGACAAGCTGGCTAATCCACACGTTGCGTCCGATCGCAACTCCACGCAGCCGCTGCAGCCATGGTCGCAAGCTGAAGCCCCCTGGGGCCACAAAAGCTAACTTACCGGCAAGCCTACCCAGCAGAACTGGCAGCATCAGCGGCTCTTTCCTTTCGTTCTTTGTACCCGAAATGCTGGAGATTGGACGTATGTCATTCTCGAGTGTCGCAGCCTCACGCAGGTGAGACGGATCTAGCGCAAGAGGGGGGAATGAGGCCGCATGAGGCTCACGACGCTTTCCTGAGAAGACCTGCACCGCGACCTACGGTCAGTTTTGCTGCTCAATCAAAGTGTCTTTGACGCTGAGGTTCCTTTTCATCCGAGAGCAGCACTCTACAGTAGCGCCGAACGTTTTCTTGAAGTCTGTTGATCGGCGGCAGCCACAGTAGAAAACAATGACGCATCCGCCTTCTTGCACACCAAATACTCCAGCCAGTTGGTATAGACGGACACCGCCGTGGCGTGCCATTTGTGCTGCAAACTGCCAACTACTGCCGCCTCCGGAAATCCTTCCATGAGTTCCTGCCGCCGTTCAGATCCAACAACCTCGCGAAAACTGTTGAGCAGAGCAGTTGCGGTGACATTGAAATAGCCTTTGGGCATTGACGGATACGTCTCACGCTCTCCCCGCAGAAATCTCTTGATGTCCCGCCGATATTCTTTCAACAGCGTGTGGGAACTGTACTCCGGATGACCCTGGAAGTGGACAAACAGGCTTTGCTTCTTTTTCTTCACGAACGTGTCGACCCCGCCCTCGGCCGATTGGGTGAGCACGAGATAACCGCTGGCCGTCAGTTCGTCCGCCCGCACTTCGTTCCACCGAGAATGCGGAAGGCGTATCGTTTCAGACGTGCCGCGAATGAGTTGATGATCGACGGCATTCGCAAAATCAAAAACTCCGAACTGCTTGTCACTCAGAGGGTGGCGAGGAATCCCGTCACTGTGCAGAACGCCGGCGTGTGCCGCCAGGCAGGACAATATCGTTGATGTGGTATTTCGCTCGGCCCAATCGAAGACCTCGGTCAAGACTCGCC
>JBEKWZ010000157.1:0-6935 GCA_049512555.1 Candidatus Sulfotelmatobacter sp.
CTCGGCAGCAAACGGCGAAGCTGAAGCTATTGCGCGCCCGCCGCTCGACCGACGAAGTTAACCGGACTCTCGACGCTCTAAAAAAGGCTGCCGCCCAGGAACCGAAAGCCGGAATCAACGGCAACGTCTCCTCGGCCAACACCATGCCTTACATCGTGGATGCCGTCCGCGCCTACGCCACCGTGGGCGAAATCTGCGAAGCCTTGCGGCAGGTGTACGGCACGTATACGGAAGTCAGCATCACTTAGGCTACAAGGATTCGCACAACCCATGCGGGCATTTCCCCCCTGACGGCCCTCTAACGGCCTTTCGGTTTCTTATGCTTTTTCCCCACCGACGCGCCCTCCAATCCCCACAATTTTAGATGGCACTCGCGGCACATGTCCTTGGTCTCGGTGTTTTGATTTAGCGCATCTTCTGGAATCTCCGCCGCCATCTTCAGCAGGTGCGGTTGTCTGCCGCCGTGCGCCATGTGGCAACTGAGGCATGACATTTCCCCGCCGTTCAGGGGATCACGGCTTCCGCTCACGGGATGTCGTTCGTAGGGATGTCCCCTGCTGTGGTCCGCCGTGAGTTCGATGGTCGGCAGGTAACGCGAGGGAACGCTCTCTGGGGTTCGCAGATGACAGCTCAGGCAAAGGTCATTCACCTTCGCGCGAAGCATTCGAGGATTTGCCGAAGAATGCGGATCGTGGCAACGCAAGCACATCCCGGAAGCGTAGAGAAGATGCTGGTAGGAGAACGATTCCGGTTTGTGACACTCAAAACAAACCTCACCCTTCGCTGTCTTGAGTACAACATAAGTCGCGTTCTTGTGGTTCTCAATTCTGTGGCAGGACGTACACCCGAGATTGACGGCGGGATGAATGTGACCTCCGTTAGCGTGGTCCGCGTGGCACTCCAGGCAGTCGGAGTTCCCGTCGACCGGAGTAGGATGCGAGCCTGCATAGCAGACACAGGTGCTAACTAATCCCGCCAGCAGCAGGCGAAGTGCGATCCGCGCGGAGAGAGTCATCAGTTTCTCCATTTCTTCATCAACGCTTTCTTCATCAACGCTCTTGAATCGAATCCGGCGCCGTGGCCGGCGATGTTCCTGGAGGTTTAAGGCGCATTAGGTATGGCGAGAACGGAGTAACTTCGAGCGCCAATTTATCTTTCGCCGAGTAGATGCGCGGCGGCCGCGCTTTCACGAACTTCAGCTGTCCCGCCCAGGGATCGAGTTTCACTCGGCTGCCCAGTGGCAAGGCAGCGATCTGCTGCGGATTGTCGAGTTCGAGCGCGGGCGCAGCGTCGGCGATTGGACTCATGAATGAAACCCGGTTGTCGGTGACCAGGCTCTCGCCCAGATTCGCCTTGGTGAGGTTGGGAATTCTTCGTCCATACCTGGCCAGCGCCTTGAGAAACAGTCCCGCCTCGGCAAGGTCGTCTTTATAGGGCGAGTTGGCCAGAATCTTCAGCCCGAGTTCTTCGGCTTCCCGCTCCTGCTCGGGGCTATGTTTGAAATCAAAGAGCGGCAATTGCTGCAGGCTGGGAACCACCATGCGATCGTTGAACGCGAAGCTGCTGTCGAGCTCGTGCCCCAGGGCCGCATGGGCCAGAGCGTGGGCCAGAACCATGGCCAGCGCGGCTTCGTTCGGCAAGGCGTCCAGCAATCCGCGGCTGACCAGAATGGTGTGGCCGATGGTGGCGACCTCGATCGGCGTGGTGGGAATGATGCGGCAACGAACTTCGGGGTCGAGCACAATCTTGTTGGTGACTTCCAAGTTCGTGATGACGGTGTGCAGAACCTTGTCGACCTCGCCTTCGGGCACGACTAGTCCGAGTTCCTCCAGTTTGATGATGACGTTGTCTTCGGCGCGCCGCTGCCAGGAACGCTGAATGTCGAGCGGACTCTGGTCGGTACTCTCCGACGAGTCTTTCGCGACGGCAGGATCCACCACGATCTCCGTAAAGTCCGATTCGCGACGCGGGCCGAGGTTGTAGCCCCATATCCGGGTCTGCGCCTTCAAACGCGGATTCTGAGTTTGCGGTTTGTTGGAATCGAATTCTTCCGAGTAGACCACCGCCGGCAGCCACACCCCGTCGCGCAGGTTCATGCGCCAGCTGTCGATGTGGAAGGTGCCATAACTCCCGTTGAAACGAACGATGTGATAGCCAGTGTCTTCCACCCAGATGGCGCCCTTGAACCGCGGCACATTTCGCTCTTTATTTTTATTTTTATCTTTCTCTTTCTCTTTCTCTTTGCGCGGACTCACCTCAAAGACCAGGCAGCGTACTTCACCCACAAACTCGTTCTGCACGTAACGCAGTTGGTAATTCTTGCGGTCGAAGCCGGTGCGATCCACAAAGATCATGGCGGAGAAGCCCACGGGACTGAGCGAATAGAGCTTGGAGAACGAACCCGCCATCCGTTCCACCAGGCGTTTGTCGAGATAGAACTCTTCCTTGGCCTGCTGGAATTGCACTCTGCCCAGGAAGTAGTGGTCTTCGGCAGGGACGAATCCCATGGTCGCGTCGGGCTGCATGCGCTGCAGATAGGTTTCCACCATCGGGCTGTAGCTGCGCATGGTGGTGCTGAGCGCGCGTTCGTTCGCGATGATTCGGTCAATCGCCTGTTCAGGACTCGATTTCGGAATACCGCCTGCGAGAGCAGGGGTCGAAGCAAGCACGGTAACAACCGTGACGAAGGAGCGCCAGTTCATTGTCCGCCTCCTGAAGTCCGCCTCACTGAAGATCTGAGCCGCTTGAAAGCACCGGAATTACGTGACGTTAACGCGGGCCTTCAGGGGTCAGGGCGGTGGGAGAGGTTCATACGGGGAAGGAAACAGGCTCTTGCCTGGCGAGTGGGGGAGAGACCCCACCTCCGAACAGCACAAGCGAAACCACCGAATCCCGAGGCCGCGCATAGAGCCTCACTCTCGGAAAAGGAAAGGAGCCGAAAAGGCAGTTTCCGAGGATCTGGGGGAAGATGCCGCGATGGTAGCCTCAGGACCGATTTGGGACAGTGCCACCGCTCACAACGGCACGTGATTTCCCGCATAGGTCCAACCGCGCGATGCTTCGTGACTCATGACCCGTGACTCCCAAGGGCGGACTCTCGCGGAAAAAAGCGCAGGAGTTGCGAAGAAAGACGCGACTGGTTCCGGGCATCTGCTTGGCCGCTTGGATTTACAGCCCGTAAGCGATTGAAAATACAATGCATCAATCAATATTCATGATGGCAGTGAGCGTGCCATGACAGATTCTTAGGACTGAGCGTCCGAGGGGAACTATGGCGAACCAAGTCGAACCTGGCACAGCTGGTGGCTGGAAGACTCCGCAAGTATATGCCATGGCCAGCATCTGTCTGGTCATCGGCTTGGCGTTGGGTTACTTGTTCCGCGGGTCGGGATCGCGCCCGGCTCCAGCGGTGCCAGCCGCACAGATGCCGGCCGCTCCAAGCGCGTCCGCAGGCGCCGCTTCCTCCGCTACCGCTTCCTCTGCCACACCAGCACAAATGCCCAGCCTGGACGACATGAAGCACATGGCCGACAAGAAGGCCGAGCCGCTGCTCGCGAAATTGAAGGCCGAGCCCAACAACTCGCAACTGCTGAACCAGATTGGGGTGCTCTACAAAGCGACGCATCAGTTCAAAGATGCGGCAGGGTATTTCCAGAAGGCGGTCGATGCCGACCCTAAGAACATAGCCGCGCGCACCGACCTGGCTTCGTGCCTGTTCTATCAGGGCGACGCCGACGGCGCTCTCCAGCAACTGCAGCAATCTCTCAGCTACGACCCAAAGGACGCCAATTCCCTTTTCAACCTGGGAATGATCCGGTTGCAGGCCAAGAACGATCCCCACGGCGCGATCACAGCGTGGCAGCAATTGCTGAAGTTGAATCCCACGCTGCCCGACGACAAGAAGGCCGCCGTCCAGAAGCTGATTGCGCAAGCCAAGAAACCCAAGGTCAACGAATAGCGGACCGGAAGCCGACGTGATTTCCACGTTAGCAAAACCTCACGAACCCTAACCGCCGACCGCGTCGGGAGACTCAAAGTCGAATCAAGCGGCGTCGTGCAAACCTAAATGACGGCCGTAACTGCACGCGCTCTAAAGTTCTCTCCAAAACGCCGATGTAGTTGCCATGGCAACGTCTCTACCCGGTCGACGTCCTCGGTCCCTTCTCGGGCTCGTGCTATTGCTGTTTTGTAGCGGAGCTACCACGGGATGGGCCGGCGATCCAGCCGATTTCACCTTTCGCGCGAAGGTCACCGAGGTTCGGATTAGTTTTTCTGCCACCGACCAGAACAATCACGGTGTCGCCACTTTGCAAGCCAGCGATTTCGCGGTCGTCGACAAAGATGTGATCATCCGCAATTTTCAAAGCTTCACCCGCTCCGACTGGACCAAGTTTGAAATCGCCATTCTGGCCGACGCCAGCGAATCCGTCACTCCCCGCTTCCGCCAGGAAATGGCCGAACTTCTGGAACTCGTTTCCCAAACCGCTGGCGTACCGGACGCTGGAGTGCCGGACGAGAATCTTTCCATCTTCACTTTCCATGGCGTCGAACCCGTTCTGCTTTGCGCCGGAGACTGCCGCACCTCCCACGCTGCTGAGCAACTTCCGGCCGCGGGAGCCAGAGGGCTGACGCCGCTGTACGACTCTATTCTGTTCGCGGCGAACTTTCTTTCCCGTCATGGCGACGCCAATGCCGGCAAAGTCCTGATCGTGTTCTCGGACGGTTCCGATACCATCAGCCGGAACTCTCTCGACGATGCCGTCGAAACCTCGCTCAGGACTGGAGTCCAGTTGTATTGCATTGACCAGAACAACCCGCGGGATTCTTCGCCAGGCGCTGCGGTTCTGCGCGCTCTTGCCAGCGCAACCGGAGGCCGTTACTTCCCGCCGAATCAGACCAGCCCCGCCCTGCAAGTAATTCTTGAAGGCTTTCGGGCAAGTTACACGGTGAGCTATCGGATGCCTAGCCAGGCCTTGGGATTCCATACCATCCGGATTCTCCCCACCCACAACCTCAACTTACAATTCCGCAGCCGAAGCGGATATTTCTATCCATACTGAACTCGATGACTGGGAGCTCTATGAAACGCACTTCGTTCTGGAAACGTAGACTGTTTTGCATTTCGGCGTTCTGCATTTTCGCGCTGGCTTTTCCCGCATTTCTGACCGCGCAAACCGCCCCCCAGCAAGGCACGATCATCCGCATGCGCATGACGGATTGCCTGGGCCCGCAGCACGCCTTCATGGCAGTTATGGCCGGCGGCGCAAAAGGCGAAACGGCCGAACTGTGTCCCGAATATGTTCTAGTGGGGGATAAGGTGGTCTACGTCATCAGCGGCAAGAGTTCCGAGCAACTCATTCCACTGGCCGAAATCACGCGATTCCGCCTGCAGAAGAACGAAATGCTGATTCGCATTGAAGACGCCCCCAAGGAATCGCATTTCCACATCAAAGCCATGACCCTGAGGCCGGACTGGGAACACAATCAGATACTGGAAGAAGCAGCGGCTAACGCCATGATCAGCCAGCATTTAGATCCAGCTGCCATGCGAAGTCAGCGATAGGCGTCGGTAGCGCCGCATCTCTGACGGCGCACTCACCTTCACCTTGCTCACTCGATGGCCGCTTTCTCCCGTTTGTGATTTCGGTCACCATCGGCTGTGACTTCCGACGCGGCTGCGAAATTGCAACGGCCCCAATGTAAACCGCAGTGGGGTTTCAAACCGGGAATCCCAGATTTCGTCCCATCGCACAGAGCTGCGACAATAGTGTCCTGCGACTGCGACCGAATTCGTCGAACCTGGAAGGACGGTCCTCCCAATGAACTGCCAGCTAATGAACCACCGAATCATGAACCACCAGCGAGTGAATCATCGGCTAAAGAACGACAGGCTGATGAACGACAGGCTCACCCACGACAAGCCGACCAACTCCAGGATTCTTCGCGCCAGCCATTCCCTTCTTTTGCTTGCTGGGTTCGTCGTGTCGGGGCTGCTCGTATCCGCGGCGCAATTCGCCCAGGCTGCCGATGCTGCCCAGCTTTCCGGTGCCTACCAACTCGTGCACAAGACGGACCTCGGCCCGCAAACCCGTGTCCGGCTGCGCCTCCACCTGGCGAATCACGCAGCGCGCGAACTCCATATTCAGCGGCTCACGCTCTGGGATTTTTCGCATCCGGATCGTGGAGGATCGCAAGCCTGTTCGATCATCGTCCACGCGGGTGCTTCCGTCGATACGACCCAGGAATTCGTCATCCGCCGCGCAGAGTATGACTTGTGGCGTCGGGGAGCCCGGCCCAGGGTGGTTCTGGAAATGCAATCGCCCTCTGGCGGCAATACTACCGAAGTCGTTCGGCTGGATCGTATTTCCAGCGGGAAGGCGGACTGACCATGCGCTCACGATATCCCGTTTTTTCGATTTGCATGCTGATCGCAGTGGCGCTGGCCGCGCCGCAAACTTCGCTTGGCCAGTATTCCATCACCACGGTCGCCGGCGGCGGCCCCAACAATCTTTCCGCAGTGCAGTCGAGCATCGGCTACGCGGCAAGTGTGGTGCGCGATGGGGCCAACAACACCTACATTGCGGACTCCTACTCGAGCCAGATCTTTGAAGTATCCGCGGCCGGCACGCTCACGGTCGTGGCCGGAAACGGAACTCTCGGCTACTCCGGCGACGGAGGTCCCGCAACCAGCGCGGCGCTGAATGGGCCAGAGAGCGTGGCCCTCGACGGCACGGGAAACATTTTCATCGCCGACACGAACAATTCCGTCATTCGAGCGGTCAACACGCAAAGCACGGCGATTACGGTCGCCGGCGTGGTCATCCAGCCGGGAACGATTCAGACCGTAGCGGGCAGCGGAACGGCAGGATATTCCGGCGATGGCGGCGCGGCTACCGGCGCAGAACTTGCTGACCCTTATGGCGTGTTCGTGGATG
>JBEKWZ010000158.1:0-6934 GCA_049512555.1 Candidatus Sulfotelmatobacter sp.
AGCGAATACACAATCATCGGCAAGTCCTTCAAGAATTCGATCATCAGCTCGAAAGTGAGTGCAAAAGAAACCTGGGCCACCGACGTACGCCTGCCGGGGATGCTGCACGCCCGGGTTGTGCATCCGAAGACACTGGGCTCAACGCTGGTTTCCGCGGGACAAGTCGACAAAACCAAGTTCCCGAATTCGCAAGTTCAAGTTATTGTGAAGGGCAATCTTGTTGGCGTCGTGGCGCCCACCGAATGGGAAGCGATTCAGGCCGCCGAACAAGTCGGCAGCGCGACTAAATGGACGGACTGGAAGGGTCTTCCCGGCAACGAAAACCTTTACAAGCATCTTCGCGAAGAAGCCGACTGGACGAGCGCGACTGTCACCAAAGGCGAGACCAACCGAGGCGACGTCAGCTCGCCACTCGCCTCGGCACACAAGAAGCATTCGGCAACCTATCAGTTCTCCTACATGAAGCACGCGCCGATCGGCCCGACGATGGCCGTGGCCGACGTCAAGCTCGACGGAACCGTCCACATCTATACCCACAACCAGAATTTGCAGGCTCTTCGCGGCGAAATCGCGACGATGCTCAAAACCACTCCCGATCACGTGATCGTCCATTCCTATCCTGGCCCCGGACACTACGGCCGATCGAACGGCGGCAATGCCGGAGCGGAAGACGAAGCCGTGCTGCTTTCGCAAGCCGTCGGCAAGCCCGTCCGCGTGCAGTGGATGCGCGCCGATGATCTGCAGTGGTCTACGCAATCGTCAGCTTCCTACTCCGACATTCAGATTGCGCTCGACGAAAAAGGAAAAATCGCCGGCTACCAGGTCGACCACTACATGCCCGCCATGCAAGACGACCGACCCATCGGAGCAATCCTCGCTGGACTGCCCACCATGGCCGCGCCTAATCCGCGCGGCGCTTTTGTGACCAACACAGCCAACGGCCTCGAAGATCCTTGGCTTTACTCTCCAATTCCCCATGTCGCCGAGCATGGCCACGGAACCTATCAGGTAGGAGAGAAGGCCTCCCCCATTGCCGTCGGTTTGCGCGACCACAGCATGCGCACCCCCGGACAATTTCAGCAGAATTATCCGCGCGAACTCGCCATTAGCGAGGCAGCGGCCCTGGCCGGGGCAGACGCGATTCAGTTCCGCATCGACCACACCAGCGACGAGCGGGCCATGGGAGTGCTAAAGGCGGTCCGCGATGCTTCGGGCTGGGACGCGCGTCCCTCGCCCCGTCCCGATGCGGCATCCACCGGCACACAGCCGGTGCGTGGCCGCGGAGTTTCCCTGATGCTGCGCAGCGGTTCCTATTGGGCCTGCGTTTGCCAGATCGCGGTCACCCCCAGCACCGGCAAAATTGCGGTGGAAAAGTACACGATCGCGGTTGATCCCGGCATCGTCGTGAACCCGCTGCAACTGAAACGCAACGCGGAGGGCGGCGCCGTCATGGGCATCAGTCACGCCTTGTTCGAAGAAGTGCTATTCAATGCGAGCGGCATCACCCAGGATGACTGGATCTCCTATCCGATCGCGACCATGTCCGACATCCCTGAAATCAAAGTCGTACTGTTGAACAATCCGAAAGTCGGAGCATACGGCGGAGGCTCCGAAGCCGCGAACGCGCTCGCAGCACCCGCGATTGCGGCCGCGCTCCATGATGCAACCGGAAAAATACTTCGGCGACTTCCGCTTAAACCCACGTACGTGCAGGCTATTCTCGCTGCGTAGACGATAGCTCCCCAGCGGATCGAGATATTCAATTTACTGTTGAGATATCGCGATTTCGCTCATCTTCCGACTGCTTTCACACGCCTCAGATGTGAACTGAAGAAGTCGAAATTTGAGCGCTATCGCCTGTTCTCCCACCAGAATTCGATAATTGAGCGGCGATTTCGCTGGTCAATGAGTGCGTTGGCATGAAGCCGTCATTCGTGAATCCACACTCTGCTTCATCGCTTGACAATCGATAGTCGAGTATCTACCATCGGTGCGGGATTGAGGGTAGAATGTCTTCTATCGCGAAGCAAGCGCAGCAACGGTCGGTTTTCTACCAGGGAACGCTGGACATGCTCATCTTGAGGACGCTTCTCTATGGGCCTGCTCATGGTCACCAGATCGGGGAGCACATTCAGAGGACCACAAATGAATTTTTGCAGATGCAGCATGGCTCACTCTATCCCGCCCTGCATCGCCTCGAGAAGAGGATGGGTTGTCTCGAAATGAGTGGCAGCGCCGGATCGCAATCGGAAATTCAAGTATTACGGACTTACGGATGAAGGCAGAAAACAACTGTTGGTCGAAGAATCGCAGTGGAAGAGGATGGCCGAAGCTGTAGCGCGCGTGATGTGGCCCGCAGCCGAGGAGAGTTGACATGAACTGGTGGCAGATCAACTGGTGGAGAATCAAGAAGAGAAATGCGGACCTGGAGCGGGAACTGCGTTCTGACCTGGAACTGGAAGAAGAGGAACAACGGGAAGGCGGTATTTCGGAAGAAGAGGCTCACTACGCGGCCTTGCGCGCCTTTGGGAATCCTACTCTGATTCGTGAACAGACTCTCGCCGTCTGGTCCTGGAACTGGCTTGAATCCCTCGCGCGCGATCTGCGCTTTAGTCTGCGAACACTTCGCCGCACTCCCGGCTTTACCGTGATCGCCATCCTGGTAATGGCGCTGGGCATTGGCGCCAACGTCGCTCTGTTCACGGTAGTGCGTGGGGTTTTGCTCAAGCCCTTACCCTTCCATGATCCGGATCGTCTCGTGATGCTCTATGAGGCGGGGCTTCATGAAAATGAAGATGAAACGACAGGTTCCAACGTAGTCTCAGGCGGTATGTACGCCGAGTGGAAAAACCAGAATCGCAGCTATAGCAGTCTCGCGCTCGCGAAGGGCATCCGGGTCGGGCTTTCCGGTTCCGGTGGGCAATTGCCGGAGAAGCTGAACAGCGCGTTGTTTTCGTGGAATGTGCTGCGCACGCTAGGCGTGCAGCCCGCGCTGGGCCGCGATTTTACGCAAGCCGATGACAACCCCGGAGCCAACGGCACCGTGTTGCTGAGCTGGGGCCTGTGGAAGCGTCGCTTCGGTGGTGACCCTGCCATCCTGAACCGGACGATCTTCCTCGACGCCCAGCCCTACACGGTCATCGGCGTTATGCCCGCGTGGTTCGATTTTCCCGACTCGTCCACGCAGCTATGGACACCGGTTTACCACGACGAGCCCGTGGACAGGATGGCCTCGTTCAGCAATCACCAGTTTCGCGTTGTAGGGCGGCTGAAGCCGGGAGTCAGCGCGTCGCAAGCCGTGGCCGATCTCAGCATCATCTCCCTGCGCATCCACAATGAGCATCTTAACGACCCATTCGTATTTCGAAGTGCCACGAGTCGTCCTCTGCTGGAGCACCTGGTTGGCGAAATCAAGAAGCCGCTCTATGTGCTGCTGGAGGCGACCTGCTGCCTGCTGCTGATCGCGTGCCTCAACGTGGCCAATCTGCTGGTGGCACGCGCGGCGGCACGGCGCAAAGAACTGGCCATCCGCACCGCGCTGGGTGGGAGCTGGCTGCGCCTGATCGGCGAGCGGCTGATGGAGTGCCTGTTGCTTTCGGCCTCCGGCGGCGCACTGGGACTTTTGTTTGCCTTCTCCGCGCTTCATTGGCTGACGCAAACTCGCTACGACATGAGCCGTGTCGAATCCATCCACTTCGACGGCGTGGTGGCGGCGTTTACGGTCGGGGTTGTCGTAATATGCGCGCTGTTTTCCGGACTCATCGCTGCCTTCAGCACCAGCGACAAGCGCATTCTCGGCGCGCTCCATGAGGCATCGCGTTCGGTGAGCGGGGGCAACGTGCGGGCCGGGCTACGCAAGGTGCTGCTTACGCTCGAAGTCGGACTGACTGTGATCTTGCTTATTGGCGCCGGATTGCTGCTGAAGAGCTATGAACGGCTGCGCTCTGCCGACATGGGTTGCCTCACCCAAGACGTGATCACCATGCATCTGGGCATCCCTGATGCGCGCTATGCGACACCTGCCCAGCGAGCCAACTTCTACGACACGCTGCTTGATCGTGTGCGCGCTCTGCCGGGAGTGGACGCGGCGGGCTTTGCAACGGTTGTCCCGGGGCAGGGCTCCCAGAACGATTGGAGCTTCAGCATCGTGGAGCATCCGCCCTTGCCGCAAGGCAGTGGTCTGTTCGCCCTAAACCGCTGGGCTGATCCCAGGTACTTCAACGCGATGGGCATTCCTATTTTGCGCGGACGTACATTTGACGCCGGGAAGCATTTAGATGCTGCCAACGAAGTCATCATCAGCCAATCCTTTGCCGGCCAGTACTTTCCCGGCGAAGATCCGCTGGACCGGCACATCCGCGTACGCGGGAAAGATTTTGTCATTGTTGGAATTGTGGGCGATACCCGCTACGCCATCGGCGAGGCACCGCGGCCGGTGCAATATTACCCGCTGGCTGCCGGCGTCGAAACCGTAGGCACTCTTGTGATTCGCTCCAACCACAACCTCGAGCAGTTCGCGCTTCCGGTACAGCGCATCGTCTCGGAGATGGACCACGATCTGCCCGTCTCCGATGTGCTCACCATGAACCAGTTGCTCGGCAAATCCACTCTGGACCAGAGCTTCAACACGGCGCTGCTCGTCGCTTTTGCCACGCTGTCGCTGGTTCTTGCCGCCGTAGGCCTGTTCGGCGTGATGTCATACATCGCAACGCAGCGAACGACTGAAATCGGCATCCGCGTCGCGCTGGGTGCACGGCGCGAACAGGTGATGCGGAAGATGTTGCTGGATGGAATGCGGCCCGCGGTCTTCGGTCTTGTGGGGGGACTCGCAGCCAGCCTGGAAGCCGGCCAACTCATGCGCGACTTGCTCTATGAGGTCAAGCCGCTCGATCTGGCAGTTTATGCCGCGGTTGTGGCAAGCCTGCTCGCGGTGGCCGCAGTCGCATGTGTCGTTCCCGCGTGGCGGGCATCGCGCGTCGATCCGATGCAAGCACTGAGAGCCGAATAGGCTGATATTCCGGCGATCTCCCGGAGGAGAAACGAGCAGAAATGAGCCAACTGGACATTTGTGGACATGGACGAGGCGGTAATGTCTGCAAAGTCGATTGGTTGATGGTGGGCGCTATAGGATTCGAACCTATGACTTCCACCGTGTGAAGATGGCACTCTACCGCTGAGTTAAGCGCCCAACCGTTACAGATCAACAACTTGCGGTATTCGATTTTAGCAGCGTGGGTCTATTTGGGTCCAATAGCCCAGCAACTCTGCGCTGTGCTAGGCGTTTCGCAGGCGTCACGGCCTGAACATATTTGTCCATCGTGACACTGATGTTTGCATGGCGCATGAGGGATCGAACTGTGTCGCTCGGACGGTACCGCAGTTTGGATCTAACGCATTCTAGCAGCTCATATCTGCAAAATTCATCGAGCGCGCTGTAAGGAGAGATGCCCATACAGACTCGTCCGAGAGCAACAAAGCAGTCCGCATCCCTCAGCGCCTCTGTCCCCGCTGCTCTCGGACGAGCATGCTCTGATTAGACGCCGGAGCTATACACGTCTCTGAGCAGGGATTGAATCTTCAGACCAATCCGCACCGGGTCGCCAAACATTAGCTTGTAAAGTCCAGTAAGGTCGTTTTGAAAATCCACGTGCTCGGCGTTTCCCGGAGCATCTGGGTTGTTCTTGCATGAGCGAAGCAATTTGACGCCCGCAGCCTGGCAATCTTTGACAGCCTGCAACAGTGGGTCACTGCCTGTGCGCGATAGTAAGTTGTCCAGGCAAGTGAGCGTTCTCGGCCCCACCTCTCCATCCGCCTTCAGCCCGTTGTCGCGTTGAAATTCCATCACTACAGTTTTTGTTTCAGGTCCGAAGATACCATCCGCGGCGATCGAACCGTCGTGCGTCGAGCGCGGCAGTTCGTAGTCGAGCGCGGTTAAGGCGACCTGAAGGCACTTGACGCCATTGCCTTCTTGGCCGCTCCGTAGTGGTGGTTGACTGTTCATCGCCTTTTGCAGTTCGTCGTTTGCATAAAACAGAAGCGACCGGAGCATGATCCCCTCCACTTGGATTTATTACACAATGGTGTAGATGGGTCCGCACCATCCAAACCTAGTTCTAAGCAGCAGCGCTCCTTGGTTGCTTTCGCAACTGTAGAGACAGAAGAAATCAACCACCACCGGCGGGCTTGGACCCGCTGGCCGGTCGCAATCAGCGATTACACATCCAGTTGAGTTTCCCGTCTTTGTATCGGGCACCGCGACAGGACAACCGAATCCCATGCACGCGCGTCCCTTACGACCAACCGAGACGCCCTGGATGAGTTGCGGCGAAACCAGAGGGCGCACAGGCAACCCAGCTGCGATCCTACGCCCAGCGAAGCCCTCCGCAGCAATTGAGTTGGAGATGTCGTCGGCCTGCCACTCCAGGCGACGCAGATATGCAGCATCGGGCACACCATCCCGGTCCATTCCGAATTGCTGCATCACGTGTACAAGTTCGTGTGTAAGAAGCCAATCACCGCGGAGAGAACCTGGAGCAAACTGATTTCTACCAAAGACAATCGTGTCACCGACTGTATACGCTCGCATTTCCAACGCCTCCGCCGAATGCTCGGCCTCAATACCGGTGCTGATTCGGACGTGCGCGAAGCTCATCCCTAAGAGACTCTCGAACCGCTTTCGGGTCAGCGCGTCCAGATAAGTTTCCGCTGCTTCAACCGCATCGCGAACGTGACTCGGAGGCTCCCCTGCCACGGCGACGGGGCGTGGACTAGCACACCGGCACTTTATCGAATGGTCGGGCCGCTTCAGGCTCTGCACAAGAATCTTCTCGATTTGCGTATCGTTGGGCCAGTTTCCGGCCAGGAAGAAGCGCGGGCGCATGTTTTTCAGGATTTGATCGACCTCGGCCACCAGGCAATCGATCGGAACACCGCT
>JBEKWZ010000159.1:0-6906 GCA_049512555.1 Candidatus Sulfotelmatobacter sp.
GGCGAACGGTGGAAGTACTTCGCAAAATCCTCCACCGCATGGATGTAGGAACGAACCGTGTTCTGCGCGTAGTTGCGACGCTGGAGTTCATCCAGCATCAGCTTTCTGAGATGGGTCACAGTGACCTCCTTGTGACCCAAACCTTACACGGGCAACAATGCTGGGGACGACCACGCGGTAGCGTCCGCCGCGCCAGCGGCTTAGTTCAAACGCGCTTATCACCATCAACTCCCGAATTGTCGGCTAACCGGAAGCTATCCGAGCCTCCAACTGGTGGGGCAATCGCCCAATTGGTGATAAATCCCGATTTCACTCAAAATGCCCCGGCGGGGATTCTGAGACGCCCGTTAGCGCCAACTCGGTCAAGTTGGGAAGCGGATACAGAAGCAAGAAATTCAGGGCTGCTTGGGCTTTTCCCGCGTTGTCCTATGTGAACTACCCGTCAAGGTTATTCGCCAGCCGCATGCGTAATGATCGCCCTTTGTGGCCGGTTCTATGGTGAACGTTCGATCTTCATCGGCTGCAAGGTCAAGTTTCAGTGGTTTCGATTTACACGCTTCCGTGTTTCTCGAACGCGGGTCATACGGAATGGTCGATGTAACAATCAGCTCTTCGCTGTCCGGTTGCACGAACAGACAAACCGCTTGGCCACCGATGACAGGCACGTCATAATCCGCAACACGCATCCAGCTTTGCAAGATGTTCATTGCGCCGTTATCTTCGTACCTAACGAAGCATAGCCGAGCACGATCCTCGCGCCACGACTGTGCTGCCAGCGATGAAGCACAAACCAGTATCACGTACACACGGAGCAAGGCTGTTTTCATGGGTGCAATGGTAAATCGCCGTTCGCTTGATTGTTGAAAAATCCCCATCTCACTCATCGACCCGGTTGTGAATGCGCCTTAGTTACGACATCTTCCCACCCATCGGAGAGTAGTTGGATCATGCGCCGGAGTACAACTTAAAACGCCGAACGGGCGCTGACAGCGACCCCGACCAGCGAGTCCGCACAGCCATAGTACAGAAACCACTTCCGCTTAAAGTAGACGACGCCCTCGACGAAAGTCGTGCCCGCAACGTACTGACCCGACCTCTCGAACGGCTGCTCCGGTTTAAGGACGGGTTGGTCCACCCGGGCCAGCAATTGTGTTGGATCGGTACCGGAAAACAGCGCTTCTCCAGCGGAATATGTTCCCGGGGCCAGACTGGCGTCGCCATCGGTCTCCGCGTTCTTTCCGTTGTAGATAACGACGATTCCTCGAAGCGTCAGAATAGGGGGCGGGCCTACCTCGGGGAATTTACTGTCGAAAAGAAACTTTCGCCTGGCTAACACAACCATGAGATGCCCGGGGCTGTCTTCCAACGGTTCCCAATCGATCAGATTCTGCGAGGTCGCCAGGTGGATCTCGCCTTCGCCCCAGTACATCCAGTATTTGCCGTTGATTCTTGCAGCCACCAAACGGCTGTCCACCAGTTTGGTGACAATGCCGGCGGACTTGTACTGCAGATTCTGGTATCTGCCTCCGAATGCCTTGGCGAAAACCGGCCCATGTTTTGTCCACGTTCGCAAGTCTTTGGAGGTTGCAATGGCGGAGTCAACCGTCTTGTGGTTCCATTGCGTGTAGGTCAACACATAGGAACCGTCCTCCGCCTCAACGATGCGCGGGTCCTCGCAGCCGCCTTCCCACTCTCTTGCCTTCTGGTCGTCGTCTGCGGGGTACAGAACGGGACTGGCGTCGCGTTTGAAGTGGATACCGTCTTCGCTCTTAGCGAGTCCGATGCGAGAGGTGTGTCCGCCAATCTTCATTTCCCCGCTGTCATCTTCCGCACGGTATAGCACGTAAATCCTCCCGGCGCGGACAATCGCGGCTGGATTGAACGTATGCAGGGCCTCCCAATGAATGGGGCGAGCGCCCGGCCCCTGAAAGATCGAACCCCTTTTCGGCGCAATGACTGGTTTTGCATCCGGCGGACGAACGAAAGGTCCAAGCACCCAAGTCGCGGCTTCCTCGCCGGCCGAGAGCATCGCGACCGAGAAGAACAGCACTGTCCCAACACAAAAGCACAACTTCAATGCACGCCTTGGCTGCGGCGCTTGCACGGCCAGTTTTACGTTTCGCATTGGGTCACCTGTCGCCAGTATGGCAGACTCTTGTTTTCGAAGACCAGTCGCACGTTCAGAACAGGCTGCGGCTATGACAGGATCTCACATTCCCATCGACCGTGACTCCGTGGGTGCTGCGAACTGTTGTAACATCTCGATTACACTCGTTGACCCGGAAACGGGTCGGCCAATTCTCAATGAGCGTAATGGCCTGGTTACAACAGCTACGATATAGAATCTCCCGATGACGCCCAGAGCGACTCTCCCCTACTCAACGTTCGTCGCTGGTTTCTCTGTCGCTTTTGTCTTGAGCACCTGGGTAATTCCTGCCGTCGGCGGTGACTACTCCAAGAGTTCGGTCGATCAACTCATTGAGGATCTGACCCAGATCGACTCGCAATCACCGGGGATTAACAGCGCCGCTATATACGATGGATTCATTGCGGAGAATTCTCCCGGCCAATTTGGGGGCGGTGTGCTCGGGATTGCTCCGCCCCAAGTACCACCGCAGATGAGCGAGTTGGTGCGACGCGGCCCTGTTGCGTTGCCAGAATTGATTAAGCACCTCGATGACAGAAGGCCAACCAAACTTGAAGTGGGCAATAAACCGTCCGGCAAACAAGTCGGTGTGGATGCTTTCATGTTTATGTACTTCAGTGATGAATACGACCCTCGTGTGCCCCACTGGTTTAGCGAAGAGGACTGGAAGAGCGGGCCTCGGCCAATGGAAAAGAGCTTTGAGGGCCGGTACACGGTGAAAGTTGGGGATGTTTGCTACGTACTCATTGGCCAGATTGTTAGTCGTCGCCTGTGGGCCGTGCGCTATCAGCCAAGTGCGGGATTGGTAGTTAACTCCCCGATCGAGGCTCCGGCGCTTGTTGAGAAAGTGAAAAGCGACTGGGGCAGCGCAGATGCGGAAATGCTTAAGGCTTCTCTTCTAACGGACGTTCACGCTGCTAATCATCCAACACGAATCAGCAAGGCGATATACACAGAAAGATTTGTAAATCCGGCGCTGCAACGGTTGAGGCTATACTTCCCCGACGTGTACGCCGCGCTTGATGGCGATGACTTGTTGAAGAAAAAAGCGTTTGAGAGTCAGGAGATCAAGCAGCGTCATTCATCCTCCCAGTAGCTGTTGTAATATCCCCATTACACTCATTGACACCGCTGGCCGGGGGTTTTGAGTGTAATCGCCTGTTTACGTCAGTCATGGCCACTCGAAGAAAACGGCCGTCTAATTTAAGATTGTGCCGCCGATGACACCCAATGAGATATTGAAGGCAGCAGTCCAGCGGCGTTCGCGTGTGGCGTGGTGGGCGTACCTGCCCGCAGTTGCGGTATCAATCCTATTCGCCATTATCGGTTGGGGCGAGGAAGGAGCATCAGGCGCTGCGCTTTTTATGCTCCTGCTGCTTGTGTGCGTTGTGCAGTGACCGTATGGTTGACCTGCGCCGCTTCCAGCAACTGCTCCCGCGGAATGCGGCTCTCGTTGGCCGCGTTCGCCTCGATGAAGCTGCCGTCCACCGGCAAGTGCTGGCCCTGCACCAGCCCCACTGCCACACACTGCAGCACGATCTGTTCGAACAACTGCTCGAACAGCTTCGACGCCTGAAACCGCCCGTGCCGGTTCTTGGAGAACGTGGAGTGGTGTGGAATCTCCTGATCGAACCCCAGCCCGGTGAACCAGCGCCAGGCCAGATGCATGCGCAACTCCTCGACCAGCTTGCGTTCACTGGTGATGCCATATAGGTAGCCGATCAGCAGAATGCGCAGCAGAAGCTCGGGATCAATCGACGGACGTCCGGTCTCGCTGTAGCTGTCCTTCAATCGCTCGCGCACAAACTCAAAACTGGTGTGCTTTTCAATCGGCCGCAGCAGGTGGGTTTCAGGAACCTGATCCTCCAGCCGGAAATAATAGAACAGCGCTTCGGAGCGGTCGTGTTGCCCCATCATGATCAGCAGGCCTCCGACAATCAGAATCAACCAGAGCCTGGGCGGATGCTTCCTTCTAACATGCTTCTGTTGAATCTCATCCTGCTGATCGACGTGACTTTTTCAACACCCTCAGGCCTTAGCACTCAAAACCCCGGCTGGGGGTCAATGAGTTCTATAAAAAGGGATGTCAAGAAAGAAGCTCCGCCTCGACCGGAGGACCGAGATTTGTTTCTCGAGATCACAGCTCACTGAATTTCGCTGCTCTGGAGCGGAAACACTCGGGGCCTAACTATCTCAGCCTATCCGCGGGTCCCGGGTCCCATGATGAGCGCGGCTTGCTGGCGCCTGCTGCTGTCGCTGGCTGGCAGGACGAAACGTTTCCAGCAGCCGTACATATGAATCCAGAGCAACAAGGTGTCCCGTCGGAGGCGCCCGGGCTGGAATCGGGGCGCCCCGAACATTATCTTCCCAGTTGCTTTCCTCAAGTAGTTCTCTATGGCTTGCTGTGCTGGGATAGGCGTTCGTACGCCTGGCGATAGGGCGCCGCATCGGGATCGAGTTGGTAGGCGGCGTGATATTCCTGCAAGGCACCCTGGCGGTCGCCGGATTTCTCCAGCACCACGCCGAGATTGTAGTGCGCGAGATGGTTGCTCGGATTCAAGCGTAAGGCATCGCGATACTCGGTCGTGGCGTCCTGCTCGTCGCCCCTCTGTCCAAGCATGGTGCCAAGGTACAAGTGAGCCGTATCGCTCATGGGGTCCAGGCGGAGAGCGGTGCGCTCTTCGGTGATAGCGCCGTCCCAATCACCCTGATTGGCCAGCGCCAGGCCAAGATCGCGGTGAGCAATCTCATCATTCGGATTCAAACGGATCGCGGCTCGATACTCTTCGGAGGCGGCAGCCGAGTCTCCTTTCATCGCCAGCGCCAGCCCAAGTACGCGGTGCGCGTCGGGATTCTGTGGATTTAATTGCAAGACGTCGCGCATCTCCGCGGCGTCTCCATCCCAATCGCCCTTCTGACCGAGCGCGGCGCCCAGACTATAATGCGCCAGTTCGTCCTGGGGATTGAGCAGCAGTGCCTCCCGGTATGCCGCCATGGCTCCGTCCACATCGCCCTTATGCTTCAGCGCTTTCCCGAGGTTGAAGTAGGCCAACTCGTTCTTAGGATTGAGGCGAAGGGCTTCGCGAAACTCGGAAATCGCCGCATCCTCGTCTCCTTCGCTGGCCAGCATTACTCCGAGCGCGAAACGGGCGTTGGCATCCTGCGGGTTGATTTGCAGGGATTTTTCAAACTCCGGCCTGGCCTCTTCGAAACGGTCCTTGCTGGCCAGCGCCAAGCCGAGGTGGTAGTGCAGGTCGTAGGATTCGGAGTCATACTGCAACCCCTTCCGGAAGGAGGCAATGGCGGCGTCGGTCTGACCCGCCGTCAGAAGCGCGCGGCCGAGGTAGAAATAGACTCGCAGGAATTCGGGGTCGATTTCCAGCGCCTTCTGAAACTCCGGGATTGCTTCTGCCTGCTTGCCGGCACGGGTCAATGCCGTGCCGAGATTGTTGTGAAATCTCGCGTCATTCGGATTGGATACCAGAAGCCCCTTCCACCCGGCGATGGCCGCATCCAGCTGCCCGCTGTTTTCCAGTTTCGTGACGCGATCGACTTCCTTGTAGACATCGACGGCGGGCGTGCTGATGTTCTGCATGCCATCTGCTGGAATGTTCACAAACTCGGGAATGTTCACGGCGCGATTCGACGCGGTGGCGTTGTCGATCAGGATGGCGGGGCTGTCGTTGCCCTGCTCGTCGATGTGGGTAAGGTACATCTGGGTGTACGGGGAACGGCTCTTCGAAGAGAAAACCAGCCAACGGCCGTTGGGCGAGAAGCTGTGCCAGGAGTTCATCAAGGGGGTGTTGCAACGCATGCGGCGCGGCACGCCGCCAGCGGCCGGCACGATATAGAGCTGGCTATCGGGCCGCATCAACTGCGCGTTGCGGGCCTGCACCCAGACAATCCAGCGGCCATCGGGCGAAACCTTGGGGAAGCTATTGCTCTTGCCGTTGTGCGAGGCACCCGGGATCGGCACCGGTGTCCCGCCTTTCCCGTCATTGAAAGGAACACGGTAGAGGTCGTAGCGGATCTGGGGTTCTTCCGGATCGTTGGCATGCAGGGGCATCTTGTTGCCCGGCGCATAGGGATCCATCGCCTCCGCCCGGACAAACACCACATATTTGCTGTCGGGACTCCAGACTGCGTTGGTTTGCACGTAGCGCGGATCATCGGCTCCGGGCAAAGGGTGCTTCTGGCCCGTGGAGCGGTCGTACCACGCCACGATGCTGCGCGTCGGATAGAAAACCTGAAGGAAGCGGTAGTCCTTGTAATTCACGGTGAAGTAGCCGGTGGAAAGGTCCTTGGTTTGTCCCCGGTAATTGGTCAAGACGTACCGGCCGTCAGGCGAGACCTGGGACATGAATCCGATGCGGGAAGTGGGAGCGGTCTCATCGTGCAAAGAACTCCACGAGATCACATCCTGATTGCGGATGGTCATCTCGGGTTTGATGGGAACGATGGCATACAAGCCCTTGTTATTGGCTGGACCGTCCAGATCCAGCCCCATGGTTTTTCCATCGAGGGAGAAGGAATGGCAGTTCCCGCACGTCGGCATTTCCTTCAGCACGATGCGGCTTTCCGGTTTGGTCAAGTCGCGCAGCCGCCACTGCACCAAGTGGAGCGCGTCTGCAGCAAGCGGCTTGATGATGCCTTTCTCGGTTTCGGAAGGCATGAGCGGGACGTCGCGATAAAAGATGGGAGCTCCCACTGGGTCGCGCGAGGTAGTGAAGTTCACGTTGCCCGTAGACACCGCTGTCGGT
>JBEKWZ010000160.1:0-6880 GCA_049512555.1 Candidatus Sulfotelmatobacter sp.
CTTTCGCCTTCAGAAGATTCTTCTTGTACCGGATGACGTAGACTTCAGTTGCGGCGTCGAATTCTTCAATAGCTGCGCGTTCTTGAGCGTCCTTTGGTCGATACCGATAGTTGATACTCAGCGTGCCGAACAACGCCAGTATGGGCACGCGGATTCGAGAATAATCGCGGGGCAGGGCTCCCTTGCCGATCGCGTTGTGGACGCTATTGGAAGTATTGTAACGGCCCACTGAACCGTCGGGATTCTGGTCGAAGCTGGCGCGCAGTTGGGCCTCGGGGTATTCGAAGCCATTCTGCCGCACTTTGAAATCATGAAAGGCTTGAAAAGATCTTAGGTCCGAGGCGCCCGGTTCAGATCCGTTGGCTCGAATGGCTGCGGGCAATTTATTAAAGAGCGCCATATACGACGCACTACTGCCGGGATAGTCCGTAGGGTCCGACGTCGCATCGAGGTAGACCAGCCCAGCCAGGCGATCGGAGTGCTCGTCTCCCAATGTTGTTAATTCCTCTCCAGACATGGAGTGACCAGCCACGACTGGCGCAACCAGTTTCAGAGCGTCGAGGACCTGGAGCACGTCGTCGGCCAGCCGCTGTTGGTCGTAACCCGAACCGGGATGAGTCGAAGCGCCAAAACCGCGGCGTGTGATGCCGTAGACATGACAGCAAGCACCGGATAATTTTTCGGCGAAATCGTCGAAAACGTGTGCAGTGTTTCCGGAACCGGCCAGCAGCACAACCGACCGACCGGTTCCGCCCCAATCGAGCACTTCTAATCGGATGCCCTTTTCCACTGTTACGAATTGCACGGTGTGTTTGGACGGATCGTGCCAGGGCGCGGAGTCTTGTGCGTAGACTGTACTGATTGTCATGGCCGAGGCCAGAAGACACACTTCGAATATGCGATGCATAAGTTCCTCCGTTCACAGCTCTGGCGTGGAGATCATCACCTTGGCTCCAATCGAATGGCAAGCGTCGATCGCATACACCATAGGAGCGAATGAGACCGCTCCGTGGGACTTTACGAGGACTGGCGTATCGTTCCGGTTTTGGAGAAGGCGCTTTAGCGAGTCTTGCAGAGCGGCTGCTGGAATTTCCTGATCGTTCACCCGGAATGTCGGCGAGGGCTGTGCCGCGTTGACCTGCACGACGATAGTGGCTGCGTTTGAGTGCGGGCCAACCTGCACCTCCAGGCCTTTTGGGGGAACCATGACTCCCGGAGCCGGCGACTCAGCTTGGGATGTCAGGAAGACCGGTGCATTAAAACCCAACTCATGGGCAGCCGCCAGGACTCTACGCACGATGGTAAATGGCGCGCGAGCATCCGCCTTGATGTAGAGGTTTTGATCGCGGCGGCGAGGAAGGCTCTTCATCTTGTCAGCCAGATCGGACGGGCTCACCGAATCGACTCCGAAGTAGAGGCTGCCGTCGGCCGTGACCGCGACGATCCAGGCATCCTGGTTGTCGGCGTCGGGCATGGGCGTGGCGTTATTGGTGACGGCCATCTGCACGCTGATACCGCGCTGCAAGGCTGGTGACTGCGCCGGTTTGTTCGCCGCAAAGATTGCGATTCCTGCCAATACACTCAGACACACGGATAGTAAGCACTTCATATTCGTTCCTCCTTTAGACGCTATTTGTGTGATTTGTTTACGGTTTGGCGCCGCCGAGGGACGCGGTGGCTAGGGTTCCGCCGAGGCCCATGGTTTCGACGGCCGTCGAAGGCACGATGACCATTGCGCCTTTTTCTTTGACCGCTTCGTAGAGCATGTTCATGGCGCGGAGGTGCAGGGCTACGGGGTTTTCGGCATAGGCGGCTGCGGCCTGCACGAAGCTGTTGGAGATTTCCTGCTCGGCCTGTCCGAGAATGATGCGAGCCTGACGCTCGCGCTGGGCTTGCGCCTGGCGCGACATGGCGTCTTCGAGGCCGGCGGGAATTTTTACGTCGCGGATCTCGACCGATTGCACGGTGATGCCCCAGGGATTGGTCTTCTCGTCGAGAATGCGCTGCAGTTCGCGGCCCATCATTTCGCGCTCGGTAATCATTTGCGCGAGTTCATGTCGGCCGATCGATTCGCGCAACGCGGTTTGCGCGCTCATGTTGATGGCGTCGATGAAGTTCTCGACTTCGAGAATGCATTTCTCCGCGTTCCAGACCAGCCAGAAGACGATGGCGTCGACGTTCACCGGGACAGTGTCGCGCGTCAGCGTCGATTCGGCGGAGACGCTGGCCACGCGAACACGCTGGTCTACGTAGGGGCTGAGCGTTTCGAAGATGGGAATGATGTGGCAGAGGCCGGGGCCGCGCAGTCCGACGTATTTGCCCAGGCGCAGCACGGCGACCTTTTCCCACTGGCGAACGACTTTGACGGCGAACAGAAAGTAGAGGCCGACCACCGCGCCGATGACGGCTGGAGCGGAGTTGTGGATTGCCGCAGTTATCGCGAGGCCGATCGCGAGGCTGACTGCGAACAGCAAGCGGGCGATGCCACTGACGTCGTTGATTCGAATTCTTGCCATAACCTATCTCCTTTGTGTGGGACGAGCCTCTGCAGGCAACAAGTCGCGCAGACGATCGATTAAATCTTCCAGGGTGAATCCGGCGGCGCCTGCGCGGGCCGCGAATTCCTGGGCCATCTGGCCGAGCCGACGTTCGCGTTCGGGGGAATTCTTTTCGAGCTTTTTGTTGGCGATGAATGTGCCGGTGCCTTGATGAGTTTCGAGCAGGCCGCCGAGTTCTAGCTCGCGATAGGCGCGCATCACGGTGTTGGGATTGATGGCGAGATCGACGGCGAGCTGGCGCACCGTGGGCAGCTGGTCTCCGGCATTCAGAGTGCCGGAGGCGATGCCACTGCGCACCTGGTCGATGAGCTGCCGGTAAACCGGGACGCCGCTGTGCAGGTCGATGGAGAACCGGGGCGACGCGGAGTTGGTGTTCCTTCCCATGCGTGTCAGTGTACTACAGCGCTAGTACATTATGTCAAGAGAAAAATGAAGGAGAGTTTTTTGCTAAAGGTTTCTTTTCGTGGAAGCCACGGGGCTGAAGCCCTTTTCTATCTTTGGGACCGATTGACGCGGCCCTAAAGGGCCGCTCTTCCACCGTAGGGCGCTCTTCCGCGGTAGGGCGCGCTTCCACGAAGGGGCAACCTCAAAAGAAAAAGCCCGGCTTCTGGCCGGGCCTTCTCAGCGAAAGATGAAACGACGAAATGTTCTTACCAGTTATTCTGGATGATCAGGTGATCGACGATGCGGTGGGCCTCGTCGATATGGTGGATGGCGCGATCGCGCAAACCGCGGACTGAAGGATCATCTTCTTCGCGGGCAATATCGTTGTGCGCCTTGTCGAGCAGTTCGAGGGCGCGGTGAAAACGGCCGCGGCGATCCATATGGGCGTCGACCGGCGGATGGTCTTCCAGGTTCTTGCCGTCATCAATGGCCGCACGCTTGATTTCCCCGATGGCCTTATCGATCTCATCGATGGCGTGCTGTTCTTCGCGGTCCATATGTTCGGTCGCGGCGAACTGGCCCAGATGAGCGCGCGCGTGCCGCAGGTCGGTGAGGGCGTGCAGGTAAGCCGGATGCCTTCCCGGTTCGTCAGCGAAAGTCAGAGCGGTGCACATGGCGACGAAAAATACGAGTACGGCGCAATGTCGTGCAGTTTTCATAGTCTCCTCATTTTTGCTTCTGGTTGTGGTTAGGTGGCCTTTCGGCAGAAATGTGCTTCTTAGGTAGTAACACGAGCGAGCAGTATTTGACTCGCCAATTCTAGGGTGAACGCAACGCTTGGCAAAGGTTACTTAGGTCCATGCCAGTGCAAGGAATGTGATGCGAGTGCGGGTCATGATTGTGGAGCGGGAGACGCCATCGTCCGCCGGGTTGTTCACGGGATGAAAGTTTGGCACTGTCCCCCCGAACGAGGGGGTCCGGGGCTCCATTCTTTGCGGGCTACTACTTCGCGCCCTTGAAGCCTTTGCGGCGCTGTTCGCTGTAGCGGTGCAGCGCGTCGAGGATGATGGGGTAGGCCTCCGATGGGGGGCGGATCTCGTCGACTTCGACGGCCTTGCCTTCGAGCTGTTTGTAATCCTGAAAAAAGCGGCGCAGCATAAGCAGGCGGTGCGGCGGCATCTCCGAGGCCTGGCGATAAGAGTTGAACTCGGGGTCTTCGGTGGCGACGGCGATAATTTTGTGGTCCTGTTTGCCGGCGTCGATCATGGTCATCAGGCCGATGGTGCGGGCGTGAATGATGGTCAGCGGAACCACCGTCTCTTGGCAGAGGACCAGCACGTCGAGCGGGTCGTCGTCTTCGGCGAGGGTCTGCGGAATGAAACCGTAGTTGGCGGGATAGTAGACGGCCGAATAGAGGATGCGATCAAGGCGGATCAGGCCGCTCGACTTGTCGAGTTCATACTTCACGCTGGAGCCGAAGGGGATTTCTACCACGCAGTCGAACTCGTGGGGAAGCTTGTCGCCGGGAGTTACGTCGTGCCAGGGATGAATCATAGGAAGTCGTTGGGACGCTTTACTCTGACGGTTTTATTTTAGCGGATGGAGAGGGATTAGTTCGTGAGACTCCCCGGACGAGGGCGTCCGGGGCTCCATGTTATGGCGCGACCACCTCGCAGATACTGGGCCTACCAGACGCGGCAGCGGTTTTCGCGGACCATGGGCTGGCCGGCCTTGCAGCCGAAGGCTTTCTGGAATTCATCCATGTTCACCATTAATCCGTTCACGCGGTACTTGCCCGGCGAGTGGGGATCGGTGATTGCCGAAACGCGCAGGTTTTCAGGGCGATCATTCTCGCATGCCCACTGCGCGTAGCCGACGAAGAAGCGCTGTTCGGGTGTGAATCCGTCGCGCGGTTGCAGGGTCATGTTTTTCGTCTGATCTTTCCAGGCCATCCAGGCCAGAATCAGGCCACCGAGGTCGGCAATATCTTCGCCCTCGGTGAGTTTCGAGTTGATCTTGATGTCGTCGATGATGGTGTACTGCGCGTACTGATTGACGATGCAATCGGCGCGGTCCGTAAAGTTCTTGGCATCGTCCTTGGCCCACCAGTCTTTTAAGTTTCCATGTGCGTCGAACTGGCGGCCTTCATCGTCGAAACCGTGGGTAAGTTCGTGGCCGATGGTTCCTCCGGTGTTGCCGTAGTTGGGCGCGTCGTCCATCTTCGGGTCGTAGAGCGGAGGTTGCAGCACGCCGGCCGGAAAATTGATGTCGTTCATTTGCGGGTCGAAGTAGGCGTTGACCGTGGGCGGAGTCATGCCCCACTCGCCGCGGTCGAGCGGTTTGCCGATCTTGTTCAAGTCGCGCTTCGATTCGAAAATCGTGGCGCGTTGCACGTTGCCGACGAAGTCATTCGGTTTGATGTCGACCGAACTGTAGTCGCGCCATCGGTCGGGATATCCGATTTTGTTGACGATGGTGTGCAGTTTCTCGAGCGCCTGCTGGCGCGTGGCCGGGCTCATCCAGGCGAGAGTTTCGATGTCCTCTTCCATGGAGTGCTCGATTTGGCGGGCCATCAGGCTGGTTTTTTCTTTCAATTCAGAGCTGAAGGCGCGGGCTACGAATTCCTGGCCGAGCGCCTCGCCGAGTTGCTGGTCGACCAGGGCGACGCAGCGCTTCCAGCGCGGGCGCAGCTCGGGAACTCCGCGCAACGTCTTGCTGAAGAAATTGAAGTTCTCGTGCACGAAATCGTCGGAGAGATAGGGCGCCACGGCGCGAGCGGTGTGCCAGCGCAGGAAGGTCTTGATGTCGTCGAGACTGAGCGTCTTGAACTGTTTGTCGAGTTCGGCGTAGAACGCGGGCTGATCGACGTTGAAAACATTCTGCGGAGCGAGGCCGACATCCTTGATATAAACCGACCAGTCGAAGTCGGGCGTCATCGCCTGCAGGCCCTTGAAGTCGACTTTGTGAAACAGGTTGTGAGGATCGCGGCGTTCCACGCGGGTCAGCGATGCCTTGGCGAGCACGGTCTCGATCTCCAGTACTTTGGCGGCTTCGGTTTTAGCGCGGTCGGGTTGGTCGCCGAGCAACTCGAACATTTTCTGCACGTGCAGGACGTACTTGTTGCGAATGTCGACTGACTTCTCGTCGGTGTTGGTGTAGTAATCGCGGTCGGGCAGGGAGAGGCCGCCGGCATTGGCGAAGCCAATCACGTTCTGCGAGTTCTCGAAGTCCTGATTAGAGCCGAAGTTGAAGAACAGTCCTCCGGATTGCAGCGACGTATGCAGGCCGGCGAGCAGCGCGGGCAAATCTTTCGCCGATTGCAGGGCCGCGATCTGGTCGAGGTAGGGCTTCAGCGGCTTGGCGCCGAGGAGGTTGACGGAGGCTTCGTCCATGCAGGCGCCGAAGTAGTCGCCGATTTTCTGCTGGTTCGCATTGCGGCCGCTCGTTTGTTTCGACAGCTGGTCGAGGATGCCCCAGAGAAACTGCTGGTTATCCTGATAGAGCTTGCCGTAAACGCTCCAGCGCGCCTGGTCGGCCGGGATGGGATTGTTCTTCATCCATCCACCACAGGTGTACTGGTAGAAGTCGGCGCAGGGGTCGGCGGTCTTGTCCATCGCGGTGACGTCAACGCCGGGCGTGTAGGGGAACGAGGTCAGCGGCTTTTCGTTTTGTGCTGACGCGGTGAAGGCGGCGGCAAGGAGGAGCAACAGCGGTAACAGAGTTTTCATGGATTTTTCCGGCGAAGGGGAAGTGTAGCGGGAACCGGGCATTCGGGACAAGGCGGCGGGGGAGCGTTTGCCACGCCGGTTCCCGGATTGCGAGCGGGAGGGCTGCGATAAACGAGCCGGCCATGATTGAAATGTCTTACGATCAATGCTGTGCCGACCAACCCTGCGGCAGCACCCACCGCCACTCCACTCCGTAGGATCAGCAAGATG
>JBEKWZ010000161.1:0-6877 GCA_049512555.1 Candidatus Sulfotelmatobacter sp.
TCAAGGGCGACATACTGGACGGGGCTGCGTTGGGGCGCGTGCTGCCCCGGACGGACGCCATCATGCATTTCGCGGCGCTTGCTTATGTTGGCGAGTCCGTAACCAATCCGAAAAAATATTTCCATAATAATGTTGAGGGCGGGCTATCGCTGCTCAACGCGGCGCTCGACGCGGGAGTGAAGAAGATCATTTTTTCCTCGACCTGCGCGGTGTACGGGGAGCCGGCGAAAGTCCCGATTGAGGAGAGTACGCCGCGGCAGCCGGTGAATCCTTACGGTGTATCGAAACTGTTCCTTGAGCAGGCTCTGGAATCTTATGATCGCGCTTATGGTTCCCGCTTCGCCAGCCTGCGCTATTTCAATGCGGCGGGCGCGGATGAAAGCGGGGAGATCGGTGAGTTGCACGAACCGGAGACACATTTGATTCCACTGGCTCTGAGCGCGGCCGCCGGAGTCGGTCCGGAGTTGCAGGTTTTTGGGTCAGATTATCCGACGCCGGATGGAACGTGCGTGCGCGACTACATCCACGTGAACGACCTGGCGAGCGCACATTTGAAGGCGCTCGATCACTTGGCGGCAGGGAAGGAAAGTTTTGCCGTCAATGTTGGAACGGGAACCGGAGCCTCTGTGCAGGAAGTGATGACCGCGGTCGAGGAAGCGACGGGCAAGCGCGTGCCGCGTAAGATGGTTCCGCGGCGCCCAGGAGATCCGCCCATACTCGTAGCAAATCCGGCGAAGGCGCAGGCCCTGCTGCAGTGGAAGGCGACACGCGGGCTGCGCGAGGTGGTAGCGACTGCCTGGAATTTTATGGAGCAGCAGCTGAAAGCGAAAGGCGTTTAACCACAAGGGACACAGAGAGACGCAGAGGGATTCTGTGCTTTTCTCTGTGAAATTCACTGTCCTCTGTGGTTAAGATTTGTGTCTCGAGGATCCGAGGAACTTTATGGGAAATGATCTGACTGGGAAGAAAGTCGCGTTCCTGGGTGCGGGCAAGATGGGCAGCATTATTCTGCAGGCGCTGCTGAAGAACGGGATGCTCTCAACGAAGTCGACGTGCGCGACCGTGGCGCACGAAGAGCGCGCGCAGGCGCTGGCCGCGAAGCTGAAAGTAAAGGTCGGGACCGACAACGTCGCAGCCGCTAAAGGCGCCGACATTATTGTGATTGGCGTGAAACCACAGGTGGTCGAGGAAGTCGTTCGGGAAATCCGCGGGCACATTACCTCAAGGCAGCTGATTGTGTCGGTGGCCGCCTCGGTGCCCACATCGATGATCGAAAAAAACCTTCCGCCCAATGTTTCGGTGATCCGCGCCATGCCCAATACGCCGTGCCTGCTGGGCGCGGGCATGACTGCGATCTGCAAAGGCAAGCATGCCAGCGCCGAAGACGTGGCTCTGACTTGCCACATGTTTGATGTGGTCGGACGCACGGTTGTGGTCGACGAGAAGCACATGGACGCGGTGACTGCGCTGTCGGCCAGCGGCCCCGCCTACATCTACATCATCCTCGAATCGCTGGCGGAGGGGGGAGTAAAGCTTGGGCTGCCGCGGGATATCGCGACGCTGCTGGCAGCGCAGACCACGATGGGTGCGGCGCGGGTTGTGCTTGAGACCGGGGACCATCCCGCGCTGCTCAAGGACGCTGTGACCACGCCGGCCGGCTGCACTATCGACGCTATTATGGAACTTGAGGAAGGCAAGTTGCGCGTCACGCTGATCAAAGCTGTAGTTAAGGCCGCGCAGCGCGCGAAGGAACTGGCCTACGGATAGGCAATACTAGCGGCTGCGATCCGCGTTAGGAGATTCGTTGCTCGCGGTCGCACCGACATAACTTAGCCGGGCGCTGCACCGCCAACGACTCTCATGGAATCACGACGCATCCTGATTTATCTGCTGCTTAAGCTGGGCGTAGCCGTGGTCGTGGCGAGCACGTTGGTGCGTTCCAAGGAATTCAAGAGTGTTCTGTTTCGCGAGGAGCGCACTTTTCGCCAGAAGCTGTACTTAGTGCTCTGGTTCGGCCTTCCGATCATGGGCGGCGTCGGAATTCGGATTTTCCAGAACGCTTTTGCGTGCGGCGACCTGAGTTTCGAAACTGCGCTGCTACTGGGAGTGATCGGCGGACGCTGGGCGGGATCGCTGGGCGGCGTGTTGATGGGCTTCCCCGCCCTGCTGCACGGCGAGTGGGCGGCCATGCCCTTCGACGTGCTTTGTGGTTTTCTCGCCGGCCAACTGCGTACCTGGGCCGTCGACAAGGACGACATCTGGTCGTTCTCGCCGTTCATCGATCAAAGCATCATTCGGATTATTCGCCGAAACCTGCCGCGCCCCCGCCTGTTCGACTGGCAGGTCATGTTTTTCTGGAGCGTGATTGGCTTACGCTTCGTGCAGACCGAACTGGCCGAACATTTCCCGCGTTCGATTTTCAGCGTCGAGAGCCCCGACAATTACTGGGTGTATAGCGTAATTTACGCTGCGTCGGTGGCGGCGATTGGAATCGAACTAAAAGTTTTCAACAGTGTCCGCATTCAGATCAAACTGGAAGAACAGGAACGACTTCTGCTGCATGCGCGCATGGAGGCGCTGCAGAACCAGATCAATCCACATTTCCTGTTCAATACACTGAATTCAATTTCGTCGCTGGTGCGGTTCGACCCAGACATGGCGCGGGACGTGATCTTCAAGCTGGCAACCATTTTGCGGCGCTTGCTGAGCAGCGGTGACGCGTTCGCTCCGCTACGCGAAGAATTCGAATTCATCGATAACTACCTTGACATCGAAGTGGTGCGGTTTGGCCGCGACAAATTGCGAGTGGTGAAGGAACTCGACCCGGCCTCACTCGATGTGGTCGTACCCAGCATGTTGCTGCAGCCGCTGGTCGAAAATTCCATCAAGCACGGTTTATCGCCGAAAGTGGAGGGCGGCAGCATCTACTTGCGCAGCCGCGTCAAAGATTCTCGTCTCATTATCGAAGTCGAGGACGACGGAGTTGGGATGGGCCAGGCGCAACTGGAAGAAAGCAGCAGTTGGTCGGGGATGGGCATTGGCATGGCCAACATCTCCGAGCGGTTGCAGGTCCTCTACGGCGATACGGCGCGCATGACCATTGACAGTCACGAAGGGAAGGGAACGCTGATTCGGATCCGGCTGCCGCTGATCGAAGCGACGAGTTCGGTTCCGGAAGGTTTCTACGCCGAACGCTCGAGCACTCGCCGGTAAAAGTCCTCGTACTGCTTGACAATTTTCGCGGAGCCGAAGCGCTCCGTGGCGACCGCTCTCGCCTGCTTTCCCATCTCGCGCAGTTGCTGCTCGTTGCTGAGCAGTTCGATGGCGTAGCGCGCCATCGTCTCGACGTCTCCGACGTCAGCGAGATAACCAGTCTTTCCATGTTCAATGACTTCCGGCACGCCGCCCGCGCGGGTGGAGATCGGAACCACCTCACACGCCATGGCCTCGAGCGCCGCCAGACCGAACGATTCCAGTTCGCTCGGAATCAGCATGACGTCGGCGATGGAAAGCTTTTCCTGTATCTGGTCCTGCTTGCCGAGAAACAGGACGTCGTCATGGATACCTTTTTGCACGGCCAGCCACTCGGCGACGGAACGGTCCGGGCCATCACCAATCAACAGCAGCCGAGACGGCATCTTTTTGTGCACGCGGTCGAAAATCTCGATCACATCGGTGAGACGTTTCACCGGACGGAAATTAGAGAGATGCACCAGCACGCGCTCACCGTTGGGCGCGTACTCCGCGCGCAGTTGAGAGAAGGTGTCGGGATTTCGGTGATAAACGTCGACGTTGACCGAGTTGTAAATCACTTCGATGCTGTTCTTCACGTCGAATACGCGCTGGGTACGGTCGCGCAGGTAGTTCGAAATCGCGGTGACGCCGTCGCTCTGCTCAATTGAATAGCGGGTGATCGGCAGGTACGAGCGATCGAGGCCAACGAGTGTTATGTCGGTGCCGTGAAGGGTGGTGACGAACGGCAGTTTCTGCCGGCGAGGTCCGGCGGCGAGCATCTGCCGGGCCAGCAGTGCGCTCACCGAGTGCGGGATCGCGTAGTGCACGTGCAGCAGATCAAGATCGTAGAGTTGTGCGACCTCGGCCATGCGAGTGGCCAACGCCAAATCGTATGGGGGATAGTCGAACAGGGGATAACGGGAAACCTCCACTTCGTGATAGTGGATGTTGGGTTCCTCACCCCGCAGGCGGATGGGCTGCGCGTAGGAAATGAAATGGATTTCGTGTCCGCGCTGCGCCAGTTCCAGGCCCAACTCGGTGGCGACTACACCACTGCCGCCGTACGTCGGATAACAGGTGATTCCGATCTTCATAGGTGAGCTGCGAGCGGACGCGTTCCCGATGCTCCTGACATTCGATGGCCGGAATGCGCCGCGGTTGCAGATTTTACACGAGAGGGGGCGTCCGACGGGTGCCTCAGGGTGTCTTTAATATGTACAGGAGGGTGTCCCATGCGAAGAGGAGAAAAAGCAGAATTTGGGAGCGAACCCGGAGTTCGTGACGGGTAATTGGAACTGACGATCTGAGGCCTGTTACCAACCAAGTCAGCGATAGCAAGAACATGGAGGCCCAGACAACAAGGCTGAACAGGTGAGAAAAGCCATGCCCCGGCACCCCGAGAATTAAGGCGATAAAACTAACGATGGCGTAACTGCTGTACACCAAAATCGGGTATCCACGATCCAGCGGTGGCTTAGACTTCTCAAACTTCTCTTCTAAGGTCTCAAACATGTCTTCTCTTGCAACACCCTAGATGTGCGCTGTCTCTTATTCGCTTTCTGTTTCGCTCTCTTTATGACCAAACGTGATTCCGGGGTCAATCTTGTCGAGATGAGCCTGGAACCGTTTTTTTGCTTCCTCGGGAAGCCCCGTGAATTCGATGCCCATGCCGACGCCAGGATCGCGCGTGCGCACTACCGCGCTGGGCGAAAGGCGCTCCTGATCCATCCACAAGTCCACTCGAATCGCAGTGGCGATGGCCAATGGCATGACCGTCTCAACATAACAGCCGTTTCCGCTGATGTCGGTGGCATTCACGCGCATCGGCATGTTCACGCGCTCATCGCGTAGCTCCAGAGGAAAGGAAATCTTGTGGCGAAGGAATCTGCGGCGGTTGTCCTGGCTCTGCTGGGTGCGTTCATCGGATCGCATGTCCACGGGAAGAACGGACAACCAGGGACAATCCTGGTCGACAACGAGTTGCACGCCGACCTGAGTTTTCTTGAGTGCGCCCGCATCCACCACCCAGATCACCCTGCAGCGCGCTTTTCGGGTTTCGTACTGCACGCCGATCACATCGCCCACCTTCAACTCGGGCTCAATGCCGAACAGGCAAGCGCCCGTCGCGCTTATGTTCTGCGCCATGGCGTGCTGGAAAAAGGGCTGGTTATTGGAACCCATGCCCCACACCCGGACTTTTAAGTCCAGAGTTGCGCGCGGAGCTGACCCTTGGGCTGACATGGGCGAAAAACCTCCAAATTAAAAAACCCGAAGAATAGGGTGATCTGAAAAGTATCATACTACTTGCATTGCATTCCGTAGGTTACGAGAGTACCTGATTTCCACTGGCTCGGCGGTGCTGATGACCTCCTGGGAGCATCCCGATGAGCGTTTGGACCGAGTGCTAACGGGGGTGATTGCGCGCCAGTTCCCGGTAGGAGATCAGCTCAATCCCTTCCTGCGCCAGCACTTCGCGGGCGGCCGGCAAAGTCAGGACGCGCAGTTCGATCTCGCGCGACTCGCGCAACCGGGTCTTGCCCGCCTGCAATTCCGCATCGTTATAGCCGGGGTGGCAGACGAATTCCCATGTGCCTTCGGGAATGCTGCGGGCGATCGCGTGGAACAGCGTTTCGTCGAGGGCTCCGGTGACCACAATGCCGAGCGTGCCGTCAGGCGTTACGAATCCCTCGCGGTCCACGGCCGCGCGGAACTTTCGTGAAAAGCCGCCAAGGATGCGCACCTCGGCGTAGCGCACCCAAAGGCCCGGGCGCGCCAGCAGGTGGCTTGATCGCAGAGGCAGGCGAGGCCCAAACGGGTTGCGCACGCAGCGAACTCCGCAATCCGCAGCCGCGCGCAGCAAGGGGCGCAGAATCTTGGGAAACAAGTGCGTGTGTTTGTGAGTATCGATGTGAGAAATGGCAATGCCCTCGGATTGAATCTTCCGAATCTGCGCCGCGGCCTCGGCGGTAATCTCGTCGGCGTCCATGCGACCGGCGATCGCACGCACAGCGAACGTGTTCATGCCATCGCGGAAGTGCGTCCCTGTGGTGAGGGAAGGAAGTTGCGCTGCATCAAGCACGGGCTGGCCATCAGTCAGCACAACATGGCAGCCGACGCTGAGTTTCGGGAGCGTCTTGGCCATTTGAGCCGCCTCACCGAAAGCCGGACCGTTGGCCATGAGCGTCGAAGAGGTGACGACGCCGTGCGAGTGACCCTCCACAATGCCCCGGTTCACTCCGGAAGTGAAGCCAAAGTCGTCCGCGTTGACGATCAAACGCCGCACTCCGCAAGTCTAGCAGGGCCGTGGGGCACGGGCAGGCGCCGAGTCCCGTGCACGCGAAAATCAACCACCGCTTGCCGCGGCTCCTACCACCGTTTCGGTAACCGCTCGCGTATACTCATTAGACTGGGGTTCGTAAGCTTGGAGTTTCGTAAAGCAATTTTGTCCCGGCGCGCGCGGTCCGGCGCTCAGGCACGATGGGCGGTTAGCTCAGCTGGTTAGAGCGCCTGCCTTACAAGCAGGAGGTCGCAGGTTCGAGTCCTGCACTGCCCACCATCTTACGCTTGACGCGCAGCCTAGCCGTTCGTCCCTTCTCCTGAACATACTGTCAGCACTTTAGCGGCGGTCATCCCAGCCCGACAC
>JBEKWZ010000162.1:0-6844 GCA_049512555.1 Candidatus Sulfotelmatobacter sp.
AAGCCGGCGACGGTTCCATGCGCGACGCGCTCTCTATCCTCGACCAGGCCATCGCCTCGGCCAGCGGACGCGTCACCGCCGACTCGGCGCGCAACCTGGTTGGCGCCGCGCCCGCTCATATTCTCGAACAGGTCATGCAAGCGGTCTCCGAAAGCCGCAGCGAAGAAATTCTTCGCCAGGTCGACCACCTTATTAGTGAAGGTTACAGCCCCACGCACTTCGCCCGCCAGATGGTGCGTTTCCTGCGCAACGCCACGGTCGCGAAAATTGCCGGTAAAGATTCTGCCCTGCTGCAGGTTTCGAGCGAAGAACGCGAGCGCGTCGAACGCGTCGCAGCAATGTTCGGCGAAGAAGATCTTACCCGACACCTGCAGATCATGCTTCGCACTCATGGCGAGCTGGGATACAAACAGGAACAACGCTTCCATCTCGAACTCGGCCTGCTGAAAATGGCGCACGCACAAAAGCTGCTGCCCATCGAGCAACTGCTGAGTGATGTCGCCGCTTCTCCCGCGAACATTGCACAGCGTCCCGCAGCCCGGCCTGCCATAGTTGGAAGCACGCAAAGCGAAACGCGCCGTCCAGAGCCAACTCCGCCAGCGCGTTCAAATTTCGTCTCTCCGTTCGCGGCCGACTCCGCCCGCAAAGGCACCCCGCGCCAGGAAGTGTCGTCTGATCCGGCGCCTCCCGCAGGCCCGAGAATCGTAGCCGCAGTCAGCAACTCCGAGCCAGTAATCATGGGCTCGGCCGCGCCTGCCCCTCTGCGCGAATCCGTACCGGTAGCAAGCCCCGATCGTAGAGACGAAGCTGGCTACGTCTCTGCGTCCGCCGAATCGGAGCCAGAGCGTCAGCCGCAGCGCACGCACGAAGCATCGCCTTCTCCCGCGATGTTCCCGGTTCCCGCGGATCCAATCGACAAATTGCAGAATGCTGTCCTGCAAGCGCTCACTGACGGTAACCAGCGCATTCTGGTCTCCATGCTCTCGGCCGGCGAGTGGAGCGTGCAGGGTAACGAACTGGTCATCAAAATCGCCGAGTCGCAAACCGTCATCGACATGTCGCTCGGACCCGATGCCAGACGTTTGGCCATCGCCTCGGCGAGTGGAGTTCTCGGCCGCCCCGTAAAATTGAAAATCATTTCCGGCGCCACGGTTGCGCCGCAGGAAAATAAACGCAATGGAAACACTTCGCAGGCGATCGGCCCCGGCGGCCGAGGCCGCGCCGAGCAAGACCCGGTGGTTCGCCGCATGCAGGAAAAGTTCAACGCCGAAATTCGAACGGTGATCGACTACAAGGAAAAACGGTAGGGGCGTCAGGCTCTCGGTCTCTGGCTTCCGGGAACCTGAGCAGCGCGAAAGCCGGATGGCGGAAGCCGAAAGCCGAGGTCGTAATGGGTGGATTCAACCTGCAAGAACTGATGTCGAAAGCCAAATCGCAATACGAAGACCTGCAGAAAAAAATGCAGGCCACCGTGGTCGAAGCCACGTCCGGCGGCGGCACGGTCACCGCCAAAATGGACGGCCGCAAGCAGTTGCTCAGCCTGCGTATCGATCCCGAGGCCGTGAAATCGGGTGACGTCGAAATGCTGCAGGATCTGGTCGTCGCCGCCGTCAACGAAGCCGCACGCAAAGTCGACGCGCAAATGCAATCTACTGTCGGCGGCATGCTCGGGGGCCTCGGCATCCCCGGACTCTGAACGTTTCTATTTGTTGTCTCGTAAATTTCCGCTCTTGTCATCCTGAGCGAAGCGAAGGATCTTCGCATCCTTTCGGGTGCAAAGTTGCATAGGTTCTTCGCTTCGCTCAGAATGACAAGCGACAATAGGAAAAGTAAGAATGTCTAAATTTGCCGAACCCATGTCGCGCCTGATCGACGAGCTGAAAAAGCTTCCGGGAGTCGGCGCGAAGAGCGCGCAACGCCTGGCTTTCCACATTCTTCGCTCGAGCGACGAAGACGCCGAGGCCCTCGCCGTCGCTGTGCGCGACGTCAAGGCCAACCTCCGCCTCTGCTCGGTGTGCAACAACATCACCGACGTCGACCCCTGCGTTTATTGCACCAGCGCAACCCGCAACCAGCGCCTGGTTTGCGTGGTCGAAGAGCCTACCAATATCGCGGCCATCGAAAAGACAAAGCATTTCAATGGAGTCTTCCACGTGTTGCACGGCGCCATCTCGCCTCTGCACGGCATCGCTCCCGAACAGCTGCGCATCTCAAACTTAATCACTCGCGTCGATGCCGGTAACGTCGACGAAGTCATCGTCGCCACCAATCCCACCGTCGAAGGCGAGGCCACCGCGACCTATCTCTCGCAGCAACTCAAACGCGTCGGCGTGAAGGTCACCCGCATCGCCATGGGCATCCCAGTCGGCAGCGACATCGAATACACCGACGAAATCACTATGCTGAAAGCGATGGAAGGCCGCAGGGATATGTAAAAGACATGCCGGGGACGGAGACTCACGCCTTCGCAGCGTCGGATCGAGGAACGATCTCCGGTTCAAGGAAAAGATTCGCTTCTTCTTCCGTTGTCGTTAATCCTTCGGGCAGAGTGCCGCGATTGTACCCGGCCATGCGGTTCTTCCACTTCAAAAAGTCGGTGATGCTCTGCGGTTCAATGCGAACTTCCACGCGACGCAGGCTGGCCAGCAGCAGATTCATTTCATAACCGAAGCCCCTGGGCGTCCGCAGATTCTTGGCCGACGGTTGCAGCACGTCGATTCGTCCGCGGCGGTATTCCAGCAGTCCCCAACCCGCGGGCAGTTCCGCAACCTTCACCAAGCCCGGCGGAGTCAGGTAGAAGCGCTCGCATCCAACCCCCTGCTCAGGTTTCAGCCGAAACGGCTTGTCGCGATCGGCCAAAAAGTCCGCGCGCGTAGCCTTGCACTCCACCAGCACAGAATGGCTGGCCCGCTTCCACCCAATGGCGTCAGGCATCTCGCCGCTGGCGCAAGCTTGCTCCGACAACACCACGCCGCAGCGGTACACCCGCAGCCAGCGCACCGCCCGTTCCACCAATTGAGGGTGAGTCATAGAGTGAGTCCTGAACACAGTCTACGTGGTATCGGGCAGTGGAAAAGTGCCTGCGTGGTTTCCCGCTTCAGGCGAGCCGTTCGGAGCCAGAGAGAATCTTCGGGGATCGCAACGCAAGCTTTGGTTCAACTGCAACCCGCTGGGGCCCTGCACTCTTCATCGCCTTCACCACAACCGGTCTCCGCAGCACAGTTTCCAGTAGATATCTTTCGGCGGCGACGGCCTGTGCGGTCGCACTTCCGGCCACGAATCCTTCGGCCTCGATAACCAGCGCCTGGTTCGGTGGCATCTTCGCGGGCTTGCGCAGAAAGCCGTTCGTACGGCTCTTTCCCGTGCTTGTGTTTTCAATCTTGACGCGGGAAATGTGGCCGTCGTGCGCCGCATCGAACGCATTCGCCAGCCGGAGAATCGCCGCCAGTTGAATCGTGATCCGCTGCTCATCGGGCAGCAGGTCGCGCAACAGTTTGTGGCTGCGGGTGGGCAAGGTTCCCCCGTGAAAGCGTGCGATGATCGCCGCCCGCTGCAGATATTCCGGCTTCCATCCCAAGGGATTGCTGTGGCTGCGAATCAACTCGAACGAAGTTTTGTGATGCCCCTTATTCCCCTCGGACTTGCCAACATCGTGCAGAAGGGCTGCGATTTGCAGGGTGGAACGCGCCTCGGCACTCTCCGTAAGTTGCAGCAATCCCGTAGCGAGCAAGCCATCATAAAGTTCCAGCGCGAAGCGCGCCACGCGTTCCGAGTGGGCGAAATCAGGATCGAGCGCCTTCGCCCACAACTTCATGCGAAGCGTTGCCATGGCCTCAATCTGCCTGCCTTGCGGCAGGCCGGCGCGCCACGCGGTCCACAGCGAGTCCGGTCCGACGGTTTTCGCCCGATATTCGTCGATCCGGCTGGTCCGCTCTTCCAGAATCTGCGCATGCCAGGTCTTGCGGGAGGCTTCATCGGGAAAAACATGGCACGCGAGCGCCGTTGCCCACAACACATCGAGATCGTGAACTTCGCCAAGTAAATCCTGCATGTGCTTCAGGTCGTTGCTCCAGGCCTTGTGTTCGACGGGCAGAAAATTCTCGACGATATAGCGAAAGCGCTTGATTCCAATCCGCAGCGTATGAAACGCAACCTGCGACCGGTTGCGCAGCGCGCGGACGTGCAACTCGCGAGCGGCGGTCCAGCGCTCCAGGGCAAGATGCTTGAACACGGCGCTGCCCGGCCGAATGCGGGCGGCACGCAGGGGCAGTGACCGGCTCCACTGCCGCCATTGCTTGCGATCGAATTCTTCGAGAGCGGCTCGGGCTTCACGCTTCTGCTCGGTTTCTCGGCCCTTCAGAATTTCGAGCAGCAAGTGGGCCGCGGGATCGCCGGAATCGGTCGTTGCGGATTCGGTTGAGGGCGCGGCTTCTGCGCTGATTTCGGAATTCTCTGCCTCTGGCGGCAACGCGGGCGAGTCGCCCGCGTCCACACTAGCCGGAACCGGATGCAGCTTCTCGATCCACTCCATCATGATCTGCACGTCGCGCAGCGCGCCCAGTCGCTGGAAAAGCCGCTTGCCCGCCTTCTTCATCGCCTTCCAGTCGCGATCGGGATCCATTGCGATCATGCCGTCGGCCAGGGAGCGACACCGGCGCAACGAAACTCGCAAATCGTGGACGGGATCGGCGCTGAAGTCGGCGGCCACATGCTCGCACTCCTGCAGCACGCGCAGCATCCAATAGCGCAGTCCCGTCGTTTTAGGAGTAGTCTTCAAGTCTTTGGCCGCGAAAAGCGCGATCGGGCTCCGCGTTCATTCTACTGAAGATGCAGCTTCCCCGGCTTGCCGCCCTTTCAGGCAAAGCTACCACTTCTTCCCGAGCGGGCCCAACCCACGGTCACCCCCCATTACCTCGGTAACGTTTTACCCCTTACCGTTTCGCTTTACCCTTGAGCTTCAAACTTGCGCATTCGAGGAGTTTGCTATCTCTGCCACAAACACATCGCAAGGTGCACGGGCTGCGTCGGCGCGCGCGTTTGTCCACAGCCTCAACATCCTCATCAAGTACGCGCGGATGTATGGCTATGAGCACAAGCGCACCGAGGCACAATTCGAAATGGCCTGGAACGAGTTGAAGCAGGGGCTGCCCACAACCGGAGATCAGGGCTTCCTGCTGGGCGTTTCCGACAACAAGTTGCTGCTCGATGGCATCCCGCTCGAAACCGGGAACGCCGAGCGCAGCTTTGCCACGCTGTTGACCACAGCCGGACTCGCCAGCCTGCACTTCTCCAGGGATGTGACTGAGGAAGACTTCATTCGCCTGGTGCGCGCGTTCACGGTGGCTGGATCAAAAGCGCAGGATGTGTCGAAGCAGATCAAGGAAGCTCTGGCGGGGAACAAGCACGGTGGCACGATCAAAATCAACGAAGTGAAGTTCGTCGCCGCCGATCCCCTGACCGGAGACGTGAGCATCGCAGCCCAGATCGCAGCTCAAACGCTGGGACCGGAATTCAAGCAATGGCTGAACGATCCGCAAAAATTATTGCAGTTGATCGCCGCAGCCGAAGGCGCGAACGCAGGCAGTGGAGGTGGTGGAGGCGGTGGAACTGGAGGCGGCGGAGGTCAAGGCGCTGCTCCCGGAGTGCCCATGGTTCCGCTGGGCAGCGTCCCCAACATGCCCAAGGGAAAAGGAAGATGGGTTCCCGACGGCAGTCCGGAAGCTGCTGCAGCCGGCGCGGCCGCGGGCGCAGCTCCGGCATGGACGGGCGGCATGGTTCCGCTGCAGGAGCAGGAAGTCATCCAGGCGATCCGCCTTCTCACTCGCTTCGGCCAGGTGCAGACAGATCCGAACGTTAAAGAAGAAGACATTCAGAAGGAGTTGGTCGAGACTGATCCGAACACGCGGCTGAACCTGCAGCAGTTGCTGGGAAGCCTGGCGGCGAAAGCCACGACCGAAGAGGAAGACACGCCACTGCTGATGAAGGCCGCCGAGCACATGGCTATTCGGTTCGCCCTCGAGCGCTATCAGAAGGGCGAAGTCAAGGTCAACGCGGTCCACCAGATGATGGAGCACATGAGCCGTCAGATGGACTCGTTGCGCTCCATCCTGAAACTGCAGGAAGAAAAGATGAGCAAGGCCGGGATCTTGGTCGAGTCCCACGCCGACATCCTGGACCGCATGTTCTGGGCGGAAGTGCCAGAGTCCGGCAAGAAGAGCGTTCTGCTCTCGCACGAAGCGCCCTGCGTACCTCCACGCAACCTGCGGCAGTTCGTGGAAGTGCTGTTGGAGCGAGACGACAAGCAGAGCGCGGGCGAGATTCTGAACAACTATTCGAGTTGCCTCAGCGCCAAGGATATAGAACCGCGGCGCCGCACGGCGATTGGCCTGAGTCAGTTGGCCGACCTCTACGCGCGTCTGGGCGGGCAGCCCATGGGCCAGGCCATTCGCAAGCTGAGCGAGCAACTCATTGCCGAGAAAGACGCCGAACTGCAAAGCCTGCTGAGCGCGGCATTCGTGCGGCTGAGTCAGGAAGCCAGCTCCGCCAAGAACTACGCCGCGGTCAATGAAGTTTGCGCCGGTATGGAGCACATTAGCATGGAGCGCCCGGTGCTGATCAACGACCTGCGTCCGCGCGTCGGTGTGGAGAACCGCCTGCCGGAGTTCATTGAAGAAGCGGTTCAGCTCGATCCGATTCCACAGGAACTGTTGTCTATCCTCCGGCGCACGACCCAGGCGGGAGCGGAGCACCTCGCAGACCGATTCTTCCGCTGCATGCGTCGCGACGAATGCGACCGCATGGTCGATATGGTAAGCCAGTTGGGACCGCCAATACTACTGCAGTT
>JBEKWZ010000163.1:0-6821 GCA_049512555.1 Candidatus Sulfotelmatobacter sp.
TCATCAGCCCGCAGTAGAGCACGCCCTTAAACTCTGCGCCCTCGGCCTTCATGCCCGCAACCACGGGCTGCGCAATGTGATGCACCAGCCAGTCGCGCATCTGGTCGTCAACAATATCTGCCGTCGAGTACGCGCCCATCCCACCCGTGTTCGGACCCGTGTCGCCGTCGCCCACGCGCTTATGATCCTGCGCCGCGACCAGGGGCGCCACCCGCTCCCCGTCGCTGAATACGAGAAACGAAAGCTCGTCGCCCTGCAAACATTCTTCCAGCACTACCCGCGCTCCCGCTTCACCCAGCATCTTCCCGCTGAGCATTTCCGCGGCCACGCTCGCCGCCTCTTCCTTGCTCTTGGCAATCACCACGCCCTTGCCCGCGGCCAGCCCATCGGCCTTCACCACCACCGGCGCGTGAAAGTGACTCAGCGCGGACCGCACTTCCTCGATCGAATCGCAAATGGCAAAGGGGGCGGTCGGAATGTGGTGGCGCTGCAGAAATTCCTTGGCGAAACTTTTGCTCGACTCCAGCTGTGCCGCCGCACGAGTCGGCCCAAACACCGGCCACCCGCGTCCGCTGAACTCATCCACCACGCCCAGAGTCAACGGCAGTTCCGGCCCGACCACCGTGAGGTCGGGACGCAGACGCTCAGCCAGCGCCGTGATCGACGCTAGGCTCTTGAGGTCGACGGCCACACACTCCGCGTCGTCCGCAATGCCGCCATTTCCCGGCGCGCAGTAAAGCTGCGAAACCCGCGCCGACTGCCGCAGCTTCCACACCAACGCGTGCTCGCGCCCGCCACTTCCTAAGACCAGAACCTTCATAAGACGAAGAAAATCAAGGTTAGGGGTTTGCAAGGAAGGCTGTCAAACGCAACAACCTGGAAAGATCCTGTCATCCTGAGCGAGGATTTTGCTTCGCCGAAAGGACGAAGCAAAACCGCAGTCGAAGGATCCCTCTCGCCAAATACAGCGCGTGGCCCAACCGGGATTTCTCACCACGAGCTCTTACCGTCCAGGAGCGCAGGCCAACCACGCAAGAAGCCTCACTTCAAGTACGCCCGCACCAGAGAGATCAAATCCTCCGTCAACTCCTCTCGCGAATCTGGCCCACGCTCCGGATGCGTGATGTGCAGCCGGATGTGGTCCTCCAGAATCTCCGCCATCAAACTGTTCACTCCCCCGCGAATCGCCGCCAGCTGCATCAGGATGTCCGCGCACTCATCCCCATCCGCCACTGCCCGCTCCACGGCCCCAATCTGTCCTCCCAGCCGCTTGATCCGCGAAAACAGTTTCTGCTTCTCTTTGGAAATCTCCGGCAGCTTGTCTTTCATAAATCCATCCCGTTTCGAACTTTCTGCTTGACCTATACCCTAGGGGGGTATGATATAAAAATCAATGGAATCCTTGAATACTAGCAGAAAGGAGGAATCCGACAATGGCCTGCATCACTCTCTTCGCGCAACCCATGGCGATGGCGACGACGCAGCTCGTGCGCGCAATCCGTTACGAAAATGCTTTTCCTTGGCCGCAGAACGGCAAAGCGGAATGCAGTTCTCTGCGCCTGAGCTGGGTCGTGGTCACCGACAACAACGGCAACAGTCAGCTTCGTACGCAGTGGGAATCGGCGGCGGACTGCTGATTCTCGCGAGTCCGGCAGTTTGTAACATTCCTGTAATTAACTGTGCGTAAGCTCGGGAATCGAACTTTTAGGGATTCGATTGGCGCGTCCACTTGACGTTGGTCGCGGATTATTATTAACTCTAGTTAACTAAGTTTCGCATACAGCAGTTAATCAACGAACTGGGGATACAGTGAAACTTGTTTTCAATAAGGCGGAGAACTGGGCGCTCCTCACGGTGCAGGCGCTCCTCCGTCCCCTCGTGCTTGCCGTGTTGATGAGTGCCCTTGTGGTATCAGCCTGCGCTCAGCAGACCGGCGATCCCGCGTCGGCGCCGCAACCTGCTCAGAGCGCGCCGCAAGCGAACCTCGCCCTCGCTCCCGATCCGCCCGCTCCTCCCCCCGACGACAGCACCGAGGCCATGCTCCCGCACCTTAAGAGCTCGCGCTTCTGGCTCTCTGGCCAGGCCAACTTGGTGTTTCAGACTCACCCCGAGTTTCCCGCGCTCTACAGCGGCACGCACAGTCTCAGCCCCAACTACGAGAAAGCCACCTCGCGTGTCCTGACCTTCTACACCGGCGTGCGCCTCAACCACTCCACCGAGATTCTCGTCGACATCGAGGAAGCCGGCGGCGCGGCGCTTACTCAGGGCTTCGGCCTCGCCGGAAACACCGATCTGGATATCGTACGCAATCCGCTGCTCAGCAAGGAGCCCTACCTCGGCCGCGGAATGATTCATACCGTCATCGCGCTCAGCAAAGACAAAGTTGAGAACCAGCGCAGCTTTCTCTCGCTCTTCGACGAACTGCCGCGCCGCCGTCTCGAACTCCGCTTGGGCAAAATCAACATTCCGGATTTCTTTGACCTCAACTCCGTCGGCAGCGACACTCACTTCCAGTTTCTCAACTGGACTACCGACAACAACGGCGCCTACGATTACGCCGCCGACACCCGCGGTTACACCGTCGGCCTGACCGCCGACTTCGAAGACCGCAACTGGGGATTCCGTTTCGCCGAAGCCCTCATGCCGAAAATCGCCAACGGCATCGACCTCGTCTGGAGGCCCTGGCAGGTTCACGCCGAAAACTTCGAATACGAACTCCGCCACGGCGTCATCCCGAAAAAAGCCGGCGTCGTCCGCTTGCTCGCCTATACCAACTACGCCAACATGGGCATCTACCGCGATCAGATCATCGCAGCCGCCGCAGCCGAGACGACTCCCGACATCACCGCTCACCCCTGGCACATTACTCGCAAGTACGGATTCGGCATCAACACCGAGCAGAATCTCACGCGCTACCTCACCGCCTTCGCCCGCTTCGGATGGGACAATGGCAAAACCGAATCGTTCGCCTACACCGAAGTCGACCAGACTTTCGCCGAAGGCATCGGCGCGAACGGCGCGTGGTGGCGTCGCAAGCAGGATCGCGCCGGCGTCGCCTTCGTCAGCAACGCCATCAAGAAAGATCACCAGAACTATCTCGCCGACGGAGGCCTTGGCTTCCTGCTCGGCGACGGCGGCCTCGACTACGGCCGCGAAAACATTTTCGAGGCTTATTACACAGTGCATGTATGGCGCGGCATTTATCTCGCGCCCGGCGTGCAGCACATCAACAATCCCGGCTACAACCGCGACCGCGGCCCCGTCGTCGTCCCCACCTTCCGCGCCCACATCGAGTTCTAGGTGGAAGTAATGTGGAAGAGCGGCGCTTCAGCGCCGCGTACGATCACGAAATTCCGATGGGCTTTAGCCCCTGTGTTGGGTCTGATTTTCCTTGCGCATTTTAGGCTGCATGCTATCGGCGGGTTGCCCCGCCCTTCGCGGATTTCGAATGCTGACAATCGATGCTGCCGACCTCGAGGTACAGGGAACAATCCTGGGGCTAAAGCCCATGAATTTATTTCAGGCGGCTTACGCGGCGCTGAAGCGCCGCTCTTCCACGTGGGTCGCTGGCAACACAAACAACAGCGGGTCCCTCCACTCCGCCGTCGCTGGCGCTCCGGCTCCGGTCGGGATGACAGCGATCGAGATCAAGGGCAAAGTCAAAAGCAACGTCAAGGGCGGCGGACAGGAGTGTCCGCCCCACACTTACACGCTCACCGGCTGCGGCTTGGTTGCTAACAACTGCCTTAGCACATACTGCAGGATGCCGCCGTTCGCGTAGTACAGCGCTTCCTGGGGCGTGTCGATTCGGACCAGGGCATTGAACTCGATCTCGATATTCTGCTGGCCCTTCGCGGTGGCGCGGACTTTTACTGTGCTTCCGGCGGCGAAGTGGTCGACCAGGTTGCGGATGCCGGTGATCTCGAAGACTTCTTCGCCGGTCAGCTTGAGCGATTCGGCGTTCTGGCCGGCGGGGAATTGCAGGGGCAGGACGCCCATGCCGACCAGGTTGGAGCGGTGAATGCGTTCGTAGCTTTCGGCGATGACGGCGCGGACGCCCAGCAGCGCCGGCCCCTTCGCCGCCCAGTCGCGGGATGAGCCGGAGCCGTATTCTTTCCCGGCTAAAACCAGAAGCGGGATTCCGGCGGCGCGATATTTTTCCGACGCGTCGAAGATCGACATTTCGGTGTTGGTGGGAAGATGGCGGGTGAATCCGCCTTCGGTCGCGACCAGCTTGTTGCGCAGGCGGACGTTGGCGAAGGTGCCGCGGACCATGACTTCGTGATTGCCGCGGCGCGAGCCGTAGGAGTTGAAATCCGCGGGCTTCACGCCGTGTTCCTGCAGATATTTTCCGGCGGGACCATCTTTCTTGATGGAGCCGGCGGGCGAAATGTGGTCGGTGGTGACGCTGTCGCCGAGAACGGCCAGCACGCGCGCTTTTTTGATCTCCTCGACGGGCGAGGGCTTCACGGCCATGTCGTCGAAATACGGGGCCTGGCGGATGTAGGTGGAATCTTTTTCCCAGGCGTAGGTTTGGCCCTTGGGCACGGGGAGGCCGCGCCAGCGTTCGTCGCCTTGAAAAACGTCGGCGTAGGATTTTGAAAACATTTCGGAAGTGATCGACTGCTGCATGGTCTCTTCGATCTCGCGCTGGGTCGGCCAGATGTCGGCCATGTAGACGGGCTGGCCGTCGCGGCCTTTGCCGATGGGATCTTTGCGCAGGTCGATGTCGATGCGGCCGGCCAGCGCGAAGGCGACGACCAGCGGCGGCGACATCAGATAATTGGCGCGGACTTCGGAATTGATGCGGCCTTCGAAATTGCGATTGCCCGAGAGCACCGACGCAACGACCAACTCTTTCTCGTCGATGGCCTTCGATACTTCTTCGGGCAGCGGACCGGAGTTGCCGATACAAGTGGTGCAGCCGTAGCCGACCAGATGGAATTTCAGCTTCTCGAGATAGGGCGTCAGGCCGGCCTTGGCGAGATAGTCGGTCACAGTTTTCGAACCGGGGGCGAGCGAGGTCTTGACCCACGGTGGCATGGTCAGACCTTTCTCGACGGCTTTTTTCGCCAGTAGTCCGGCCGCGATCAGAACGGAGGGATTTGACGTATTGGTGCAGGAAGTGATGGCGGCGATGACGACGCTGCCGTGCTTGAGCGAATCTTTCACCGACGCGGAAACGTGCTCGTGCACATTGGGATCTTCGACGCCGATTGCGGCGGGACTTCCGCCTTCCTGCTCCCAGCGAGCTTTGTTGGCGACGGCGGCGGCTGGTGCTGAAGTCTTGACTGCCGACTTCGGTTTGATCAGCGAAGGCAGAGCTTTGTTGAAGGACTCTCCGGCCTGGGAGAGCACGACGCGATCCTGCGGGCGCTTGGGGCCGGCCAGGCTGGGCTCGACGGTCGCGAGATCGAGCGAGAGCAGTTCGGAGTATTCCGCCTCGGCGGTCTTCTCGTCGTGGAACAATCCCTGCTCGCGGCTGTAGGCCTCGACGAGGGCGATCTGTTCTTCGCTGCGTCCGGTGAGGCGCAGATATTTCACAGTTTCTTTATCGATCGGGAAAATTCCGCAGGTCGCGCCATATTCAGGACTCATGTTGGCGATGGTCGCTCGATCGGCCAGCGGCAAGTCGCGCAGGCCGGGGCCAAAGTATTCGACAAATTTTCCGACCACGCCATGCTTGCGCAACATCTCAGTCACAGTTAGAACAAAATCTGTAGCAGTGGCACCTTCGCGTAAACGTCCAGTCAACTTCACTCCGACCACCAGCGGAATCAGCATGGAGACAGGCTGCCCCAGCATCGCGGCCTCAGCCTCGATTCCGCCGACGCCCCATCCCAGCACGCCAAGACCGTTCACCATGGTGGTGTGGCTGTCGGTACCTACTAGGGTGTCGGGGTAGGCTATGCGCTTGCCCGGACTTTCGTGGACGAAGACTACGCGGGCTAGATATTCGAGATTGACTTGGTGGACGATGCCGGTGTCGGGGGGGACGATGGCGAGGTTGCGGAATCCGGTTTGTCCCCAGCGGAGGAAGGAGTAGCGCTCTTTGTTGCGCTGGAATTCCAGGGCGGCGTTTATGTCGAAGGCGTTGGCGGTGCCGAATTCGTCGACTTGCACGGAGTGGTCGATTACCAGTTCGACGGGCTGCAGCGGGTTGATGAGCGCGGGATCGCCGCCAAGGGTCTGCATGGCGTCGCGCATGGCGGCCAGGTCGACTACGCAGGGGACTCCGGTGAAATCTTGCAGGAGGACGCGGCTGGGAGTGAAGGCAATTTCTTTTTCTGGTTTGGACTTGGAATTCCAGGCTGCGAGGGCGCGCACTTCTTCTTTGGTGACGTTGCGGCCGTCTTCGGTGCGGAGGAGATTCTCTAGCAGGATGCGCAGGGAGAATGGGAGATGCTTGGTTGAGATGCCTTGTTTATCGAGGGCGTCGAGGCGGTAGATTTCGTATTCTTTGCTGCCGACTTTCAGGGTGGATTTGCTGTTGAAACTATTTACGGACATGATGGCCTTCCTCTAGGTATGAATTCGGGCGCGAGCGGACATCGCGCGGATTGCACCGTATGGCCCTTCTCACAAGCGTCGCGGGCGATAAAGCCAGCGGACCTCAGGGGCTAAAGCCCCTATTCACTCTTGGCTCTAGCGGCGCGGCTTAAAGCCGCGCCCTTTCAAAACAATCCGAAATCAGAGCAATTTCAAAGAAAGACAAAATCAGAGATTTTGGCAGCCGGTGGCAATGCCCTGCAGCGCGCTTGTGGAACCAATTCTAGTGTAATGCGTTTGGGCGGGAAATTGATAATGCGGACGGAAAGACA
>JBEKWZ010000164.1:0-6791 GCA_049512555.1 Candidatus Sulfotelmatobacter sp.
TGGTGCTGGCGTTGCCGTTGCTGCCTTTTATTGCGCTGGGCGTGAAACTAACTTCTCCAGGACCGGTCTTCTACCACCAAAAACGGGTAGGCAAAAAGCCGGTAGGCAAAGACAACAAGATTTTTTATTGCTACAAGTTTCGCACCATGCGGAAGGACGCGGAGGCCGATTCGGGTGCGACCTGGGCCACCGACGACGATCCCCGCATTACACGCTTCGGAAAATTCCTTCGGACGTCGCGGCTTGACGAGATTCCTCAGTTGTGGTGCGTGCTAAAAGGCGACATGCACTTTGTGGGGCCGCGTCCGGAACGGCCCGAGTTTGTGAAGTGGCTGAGTGAGAAGTTTGATTATTACGACGTGCGCCACACGGTGCGCCCAGGCATCACCGGCTGGGCCCAGGTGCAGTACAAGTACGGAAACACAGAGAAGGACGCGGTGGAAAAGCTGCAATACGATCTGTTCTATATCAAGAACGCCTCGGTGGGACTGGACTTCTGGATCGTCTTCCAGACCATCAAGATTGTGCTCCTGGGCCGGGGCGCGAAATGACCTGGATGTTCTGGGCGTCTGCGCTGGTGGTGGTGTACACCTATGCGGGCTACCCGCTGTGGTTGTGGCTGCGGGGATGGTTGCATCCCTGGCCGGTGCTGCGGGGAATGTGTGAGCCGCCGGTGTCGGTCGTGATGGTGGTGCGGAACGAGGAAGCGACTGTCGCGAGGAAGATTAGCAATCTGCTGGAGCTGGATTATCCGGCGGACAGGCTGCAGATTGTGGTTGTTTCTGACGGTTCGACGGACGGGACCGACGCGATTCTCCGCGAACAAATGCGCGACCCGCGAGTGCAGGCTGTTTACAACCAGCGGGCGCAAGGGAAGGCCGCGGGATTGAATACTGGGATTGGCGTGGCCCGGGGGGAGATCGTCGTTTTCACCGATGCGCGCCAAATCGTTGAGCGCGGCGCAGTTCGATTGCTGCTGGAAAATTTTGCCGATCCGGCGGTCGGCGCCGTGAGCGGGGAACTGATGCTGGGCGATCCGGCGGCGGGAGAAACGAATCGCGGTCTGGGTCTGTACTGGCGGGTGGAGAAGCGAGTGCGCGAGTGGGAAGCGAAGTCGGGATCGGTGATCGGCGTTACCGGAGCCCTGTATGCGGCGCGACGGGAACTGCTGCTGACGCTGCCCGAGGACACGATCCTGGATGATGTGCTCATTCCGATGAGCGTGTTGCGGGGCGGTCACCGGGTTTTATTTGATCCGCGGGCGCGCGCCTGGGATGTGGCGGATATGGGGCGAAACCGGGAATTCGCGCGTAAGGTGAGAACGCTGAACGGGAATTATCAGCTGGTGCAACTGGCTCCATGGCTGCTGACGAAGGCGAACCCGGCGCGGTTTGAATTTGTGAGCCACAAGCTGATGCGCTTGATTTCCCCGTTTGCGCTGGCGGGGATGTTGGTGGCGTCGGCATTTCTGCTGCGTCCCCTGTATCGTGTGGCGTTCGCATTGCAACTGGCATTTTATCTTCTGAGCGGGCTGGCGGCGATGCACCTGGCGCGGGGGCCGATTCGACGGGTGGCCGATGCCGCGTTTACATTCGTTCTGCTGAACACGGCGGCAGCGGTGGCATTCGCGAACTTTGTAACGGGCCGGAAGGCAGCGTGGAGACCATGATGGCAACGACGACGACGGCGACGACGATGGTGCACGCTCCGCCAGAGGTGGCGTCGCGTTGTCCCAGCCGCGGGTGGACGCGGCGTTCTACGGCGCTGCTGGTTCTGGTGCTGGCGCTGTCATCCGTGCTCATCGTGCGGCGAATCCGCGTCGGCGAATTCAGCTACAACGTGGACGAAACGCAGCACGCCGTGACGGGCCTGTTCGTGGCCGATTTGATTCGCGATCATCCGCTGAGTCACCCGAAGCAATACACGTATGAATACTACGCGCAATATCCGGCACTCTCGGGAGTCCTGCATTGGCCGCCTCTGTTCTATGTTGCGGAGGGGATATTCTTCCTGATTCTGGGGCCGACCGTGGTGGCGGCGCGCCTGGCGATCCTGTTTTTTGCGCTGTTCGCGCTCACATGCTGGTTCTTGCTGGTGCGGGAGCTGCAAAATGATTGGGCAGCAGCCTTGTCCACGGCGCTGCTGGGGGCGCTGCCTTCCATCCTGCTGTTTGAAGAAACCGTGATGCTCGAGATCCCGGTGCTGGCCTGGTGCCTGGCGGCCACGCTGTTCTGGACCCGCTACCTGCTGCATGGGAAAAAGCTTAACGTTTACCTCTTTGCCTTGCTGGCTGCCGCAGCGTTGCTCACGAAGCAGAATGCCGTCTACCTGGTGCCTTTCTGTCTGCTCTCAGGATTGGCGCTCAAGGGTTGGCGATTTTTTCTCAAGACGGAAGTTCTGACAGCCGCCGCTTTAACCGGAGTGTTGATCGCGCCCTTCTATATCGTGGTCTATCTCATGCATTGGAAGACCATTGCGATGGACCTGGGTGAGGCGCCGCAGTCGGCCTCGCAGGCGAATGAGTTTCTGTTTTACTGGCAGGCCTTGCCTGGACATCTGGGCTGGATCCTTCTGGGACTGAGCATTTTAGGCATCGCGACCAGCCGCTGGTGGGAACGCTCGCAAACGCTGCTGCTGATGCTGAGCTGGATTGCTGCGTGCTACCTGACGTTTACTTTGATTGGACACAAAGAGGCACGCTACGCGATTTACTGGATCCCGCCATTCCTTTATTTCGCGGCCGGGTGCCTGACCTGTTTTTTCCGCAATCCAGTGATGCGTGTGATCGCCGCTGGGGCGGCGCTGTGCGTGTTGGCCGGCGTGCTGGCCAGTGCATGGGCTTTTCAGAGGCCCTATGTTTCGGGTTATGCAGCCGCCTCGCAGCGAGTTGTCGACGAGAAGGCGGGCATTGTTCTTTACGATGGCTACCTTCCCGGCGATTTTATTTTCTTTGTGCGCGCACAGGATGCGGGTCGGCACTTCATGGTTCTGCGCAAGGCCCTGTATACAGACCGAATCAAGAAGAGCGGTGGCTCGGTTGAGTTGGTTCACAGCGAGCAGGACATCAAGGATCTCATGGCGCGCTATGGGATTCGGTTTGTGGTCGTGACCGAGGGCGAGCCGTTGCGTTTTGAGTCGCAGAAGACGTTGCGGGAGATGGTCGCTACGCCCGACTTTCAATCGCTGGGCGTGTTTCCGATTGAAGGGACGGACCTGCCGGCGCATAACATGAAGCTGCAGATTTTCCGGAATCTGAAATGGGCTCCGCCAACGGAGAAGTTTCTTCGCATTAAGATGCTGACCTTGAGCAATGACATCGTGGTTCCTCTGGACCGGTTCAGCGGAGTCGAACCGTGAGCAGACTGGCTAATCGAACGCGGGGTTGGAACGGGCGGCAAGAGAGGCGTGCTTGAAGGATGACAGTGCAAACTACATGGGCGCGAGGTAAAGAGCGATCCGCGGCCTGGGCGGCGCGGGCGAAGTCCGCGATTCCCAGCGGGCGGCGGCCGTTTGTTTTTAATTCCCTGGTAGTGTTTTCGTTTCTTTATTATTACCGGCCCGAAGATTACTTCTCGCTGCTGATTCACATTCCGATGGCGCGGATTGCGGCACTCCTCTCATTGGTGGCGTTGATCGCGGGGATGTCGAGCAGCAAAATCAAAATGCCGGCCGCGATCAAGATCCTCTGGCTGCTTTTGCTGCAAATGACGCTGTGCATCCCGACCGCGATGTGGAGGGGCGGTGCGTTTTCCACCGTCTATGAAAAATTTGCCAAGGGCGTGATCGTGGCCATGCTCATCAGCATGTGCGTGGTGAAAGTGTGGGAGCTACGGAGACTGCTCTGGATTCAGACCAGCGCGGTCGCGCTGGTGACATTTTTTTCGATCCTGTTGAGACATTTCAACAAGGATGGCCGACTGCAAGGCATTCAGAAGAGCATTCTGGAAAATCCCAACGACCTGGCGATTAACATCGCCATCAGCTTCCCGATAGGGTTGGCGTTCATGTTGAGCGCCCGCGGCTGGAGGAAGGCGGTATGGGCAGTGGGACTGGCCTTCATGAGTCTGGGGCTCGTCCTGACATACTCGCGCAGCGGCTTGCTCGCGTTCTTTATCGTGATCGTCGTGTGCGTCTGGGAATACGGAATTAAAGGGAAGCGCCGCTCCCTGGTGTTCGCGACGGCCATCATCATGGTTCTGGGCATGTGCGCTGCCCTCTCGACCTCGCACTACCGCGCACGCGTCGCCAGTATCGTCATGGGAAACGTGGAAGGATCGGGGGACAAAGGGTCGCTGGCTGCGCGGAAGGCGCTGCTGAAGAAAAGTATCATGATAGCGTTGCAGCACCCGATTTTTGGAGTCGGCCCAGGTTGTTTCATGCTGGTGGATAGCGGCTGGGTCGTGGCTCACAACAGCTATACCGAATTGGCCGCGGAAGCCGGGATTCCTGCTCTTATATTGTTTCTGGTGGCGATCGGGGCCGGATTCAGGAACATTGCGCTGGTGCGCAAGTCGCCACAGTACCAGGACGACCCGGAGTTGAAGCTTTTCACGCAGGCGCTGTGGGCAGGGTTGGCAGCATATATGGCGGGGGCATGTTTCGCTTCCACCGAGTACAACCTGTACCCGTACTTTATGGTGGGGTACACGTGCGCCATCGTCCGCATTATCAGCCAGCCGGTGCTGCCGGCCAAAGGCGGCAAAGAGTCCAGCTTAGTCAAAACAAACTATGACCGTTTCCGTAGAACACAACCAGTCGGGAGTCGCTGACAGAGTTTTGTCGGTGCTCAGGTGCATCTCCTGTCGCGGCCAGCTCGAGGACCGAGGCAGCGAGTTGACGTGTGCCGGCTGCGGCCGGAAATATCCCGTGCTGAACGGAGTGGTTCGCTTCGTAGATACACAGCAGTATGTTGGCAGTTTCGGTTTTCAGTGGCACGTGCACGCGCGCACACAGTTGGACAACGAAGAGAGCAAACGCTCAGAACGGGCGTTTCGGCGGCGCACTGGTTTCCGTCCTGAGGACCTGGCGGGCAAACTGGTGCTCGACGTAGGCTGCGGAATGGGGCGTTTCGCCGATGTGGCCACACGCTGGGGAGCGCACGTGGTCGGCGTTGACCTAAGCCTGGCGGCCGAAGTCGCGGCGCGCAACATGGCTGGCCGCGAGGCGACTATTTTCCAGGCAGATGTTTTCCAGTTGCCGTTTGCTCCCGAAAGTTTTGATTTCATTTACAGCATCGGAGTTCTGCACCATACTCCGGACTGCGAACGGGCGTTTAAGACGTTGCCAGGTCTGCTGAAACCGGGCGGACGCATCGCCATCTGGCTCTATAGCGGATACAACAACTGGTACAAGATGAGCGACGTGTACCGCAAAGTGACGCGGCGCATGTCGCCGCGTCTGCTGCATCGGCTTTGCTATGGCGTGGTGCCGCTTTACGGCATTCATCAGGTGCTGCGAAAGATCCCGCTTGTCGGTCGGCCGGCCAGCGGGGCGCTGGCGTACGCGATTCCGATGGCGTTTCATCCCAATCGCACCTGGCGCATTCTCGACACATTTGACTGGTATTCGCCGTGGTATCAATCAAAGCACACGTATGAGGAAGTATTTCGCTGGTTTGAGAGTTGTGGGTTGGACGATCTTCGCGTGATCGAACAACCGATTGCCGTGCAGGGGCATCGACCCCTGTCGCCTGAGGTCAACTCTGAACGCTGAAAAGGAGATCAGGCAGTGTGCGGAATAGCTGGAGTTGTCGGGAAGGCGGGAGATGCGATCGACGCAGCCGAGGTGCATCGGATGTGCCAGACCATCGTTCACCGCGGGCCCGACGACGAAGGAATTTACGCGCGCGGTCCGGTGGGCCTGGGCATGCGGCGGCTCAGCATCATTGACCTGGCTGGCGGAAAGCAGCCTATTCACAATGAAGACGGCAGCGTCTGGGTCGTGTTTAACGGGGAGATCTATAACTTTCCCGAACTACGCGGCGAACTCCAGGGCCGGGGCCACCAGTTCTATACGCACAGCGATACCGAGGTAATCGTCCATCTCTACGAAGAGATGGGTGCAGACTGCGTTAAGAAGTTGCGTGGCATGTTCGCGATTGCCTTGTATGACGAGAAAAAGAAATCGCTGCTGCTGGCTCGTGACCGGCTGGGCAAGAAACCGCTGCACTACGCTCTGCGCCAGGGAAAGCTGCTGTTCGGATCCGAGATCAAGACGATTCTCGCGCTGCATCCGGAACTGGCTGAGGTCGATCACGAAGGCCTGCTGCAGTACTTTTATTTCGGATACATTCCCGATCCGCACACCGCATTCCAGCGCATTCGTAAATTGCCCGCCGGACATGTGATGGAATTCCGCGACGGGGAAATCAAGATTCGCCAGTACTGGGACGTGCCCGAGTACGGCACGCACCCGCCGATCAGCGAGGAAGAATGCCTGGTCGAGCTGGAGCGGCGGCTGGAAGAGGCCGTGCGCATCCGGCTGATCAGCGATGTGCCGCTGGGGGCGCTTCTGAGCGGAGGGGTGGATTCTTCGATCATTGTGGCGTTGATGGCGCGCACCAGCGCGAAGCCGGTCCAAACTTTTTCCATTGGATTTCGCGCCGAGCAGTTCAACGAGTCGGAATACGCGCGCATGGTCGCCGAGCGGTTCGGCACCGAGCATCACGAACTCGTGCTCGAACCCGATCTTGAAGAAACGTTGACCTACCTTTCGGGAATGATGGAGGAACCGTTTGGCGATTCCTCGATGCTCCCCACCTACTACGTTTGCCGCATGGCGAGACGGCAAGT
>JBEKWZ010000165.1:0-6766 GCA_049512555.1 Candidatus Sulfotelmatobacter sp.
CGGCAACCGCATGGCGTTGACCATTTGCGAGGACGCGTGGAATCACAAGCATTTCTGGCGGCGGCAGCTTTACCAGGTTGATCCCGTGGACCGGCTGATTCACGCCGGCGGAAATTTCGTGCTCAATATTTCCGCGTCGCCGTTCTGGATCGGCAAGCGCGAACTGCGCCGCGACATGTTGGCCAGCATTGCCCGGCAGCACAAGGTTCCGGTCGTGCTGGTTAATCAGGTGGGCGGCAATGACAGTCTGGTGTTTGACGGCTCTAGCCTCGTGCTCAACGCTCAAGGAGAAATCATTGCGCAGGGCCGGTCCTTTGAAGAGGACCTCATTTACTTCGACTCGCAGAACTTCGCCGGCGAAATGCACGAGCAGATTGCCGGGGAGGAAGCCAGTGTCTATTCCGCGCTGGTGCTGGGCACGCGCGACTACATGCAGAAATGCGGATTCCGCAAAGCGATTATCGGCCTGAGCGGCGGGATCGATTCCGCGCTCACGGCGGTTATCGCCGTCGATGCGGCCGGGGCGGAAAATGTAATCGGGGTTGGCATGCCGGGGCCGTATTCGTCCCAGGGTTCGATCGATGACGCGCGAGCCCTGGCCGCGAATCTTGGCATACGCTTCGAGTTGCTCTCCATCAACACCGCTTACGAGGCCTATCGCGGCATCTTGCAGCCAGTGTTTGCCGGACTGAAAGAAGACGTGACGGAAGAAAATATTCAGGCGCGGGCGCGAGGCATGTTATTGATGGCGCTGTCGAATAAATTTGGCGCCATCGTGCTCTCGACCGGAAACAAGAGCGAGCTTGGGGTGGGCTACTGCACGCTTTATGGCGACATGGTCGGCGGCCTGGCGGTGATTTCCGATGTGCCGAAAACGCTGGTCTACCGGCTCAGCGAATATGTGAACTCGCGACGTCCGGTCATACCGCGGTCTACGCTGGAGAAGCCGCCTTCGGCGGAGTTGCGGCCGGATCAGAAAGACAGCGATTCGCTGCCGCCCTATGAAGTTCTCGACGCCATCCTCGACGACTATGTGGAAGACTCGCATCCCGCGGAGCGGATCGCGGTGGATCGCGGTTTCGATCTTGAAGTGGTGCGGCGGGTGATCCGCATGGTTGATCGCAGCGAATACAAACGTCAACAGGCTGCGCCCGGTCTCAAGATTTCGCCGAAAGCCTTTGGCTACGGCCGCCGAATCCCGATTGCGGCCAAGAGCGAGGTTTGAATTTCAAATTTGAAGTATCCTGATACTTCGCTTTCCTAAAATCAGAACCTGAAACCGAAAGGAAAACATGCGCAGTTTTCTAAACTCAATCTGTCTTCTTCTGCTGGCGGCCACTCTGGCCGCGGCGCAGACTCCGGCTCAAACTCCGGCGAAGGACGCAGCAAAGACCGCCCCCGCCAAGCCCGCCGAGAAACTCGGAACACATGCCACTCCTGATCTTCCCTCGGAGTCTACAGTCGATTCTTTCCTGCATCAGACGTTTGGCTATCAACCGGATTTGACCTGGAAGATTTCCAGCATTGCGCCTTCGCCGATCGAGGGTCTGGCGGAGGTCACGGTCGTTCTCGCCAATCCGCAGGGCCAGCAGTTTACGCGCATCTATGTCCCTGCCGACGGCCAGCACGCACTGGTCGGCGACATTATTCCTTTCGGCGCGCGGCCATTCGATCCGGCAAAAAAGTTATTGGAGAAGGGGATTACCGGCCCGTCCAGGGGCCCGAAGGATGCGGCCGTGACCATCGTCGAATTCGGCGACCTGCAGTGTCCCGCCTGCAAGGCGGCGCAGCCGACGATCGAAGCGCTGGTGGCGGCTGAACCTGCCGCGCGTTTTGTCTTCCAGAATTTTCCGCTGGAGATGCACAATTGGGCGGCCAAGGGCGCTGCTTATGCCGACTGCGTGGGCCGTGCTTCGAACGATGCCTTCTGGAAATTTGTGGCAAAGACTTACGAGACTCAAGCGGACATCACGGCCGAGAACGCGGATGAGAAGCTGACCGCACTCGCCGACGGTGCCGGAGTCAAGGGCGCGGACATCGCGGCCTGCGCCGCCAAGCCCGAGACCAAGGCTCACGTCGACGCCTCACTCGCACTCGGCAAGTCGGTGGACGTGACCGGCACGCCGACGCTCTACATCAACGGGCGCAAGATCGGAAGCTTCGATCAGCGCAATGCGGAGTTGTACAAGGCTTTGGTGGAGTTCGCGGCGAAGGATGCCAAATAGGCGACGCGGTAATCGGCGCGTCGAGCTCGCGCTGGACCCGGTGGCCGCATTGACCGATTATTTTTCGCTGATCAGGATTTCGGGCGTGGCCGAATGATCGTTCGCCAGCACGTGCGGGGTGATGACGATCATGAGTTCGTCGCTGTCCGATTGTCTGGTGTTATTGACCATGGCCTGGTTCAGTCCGGGCAGGAACCCAAGGCCCGGGATACCACTCATGGAGAGCGTATCGCTCTTCGATACCGCGCCGGCCACCACGGCAGGCTCGCCGTCTTTCAGGTTAATGGTTCCCTGGTACTCCCGGTTGGAGATGACCGGAACCCCGTTGCTCGAACTGCCGGTCAGCGAGCGCACCTGCAGTTCGAGGTGCAGAGTAACCGAGCCATCGCCTTGTACCGTGGGCTTGGCGGTCATGCTCAATCCCAGATCTTCGTAGCTGACCGACGGAAACGGCGGAACATAGGATTGGTTACCCAGAACCGCCGAAATCTGCGGCGAGTTATAAATCGGCGCATAACTCGCGTTCTGAATCGGATATCGCTCTCCCAGATGCAGCTTGGCGTCGTTTCCCTGGCTGGCGCGAAGTGCGACGTTCGACAGGCTGCGCACCCATGATTCGTTGACCGAAAGCGCGGCGGTAAACTGGTCGAGACTCAAGCCGCTGAACGTGAGCCCGCCTCCGAATGTGGCCAGCGGCTGGCTGAAAATAGAATTCGCCTGCCCGCCCAACTGCGCCAAAAGCCCGGACAAAGCTGTACTGCCTGCCTGGTTGATGCCGCCGGAGGAGATGAGCTGGTTGATGAGCTGCTGAATGTTTTGCCCGCCGGCAGCCGCCAACAACGCCGCTGCTGGAATGTTGTACAGGTTGAAAGTGTTGGGGATGTGCACTCCGATGTTGCGGGTAAGCTGGTGATCGATCTGCAACACCTGGACGTCGAGCATGACCTGCGGGCGCTGATTACCGAGCTGGCCGAGAAATGTGCTGCAAACTTCAATCATCGGCGCCGGACCGCGGACTTCCACCGTGTCGACATTCTGCCCTGTGGCGACGAATTTCAGATCGAACATGCTTTTTATCAAATTGACCAGTTCGGTCACGTCCGCCGGGGTGGAATGCGGAGGCAGCACGAAAGTCCGCAGCAACATGCGATCGAATTGCTTGTGATTGGCGTCGGTATCCTCGGCAACGAAGATCTGATGCGGGCCCAGCGGCGTCCACATATTCTTACTGACTCGGCACGCCAGCTTCAGGGCGGTCACGAAGTCGACATCATCCAGGTTGAACCGCACCTGACGCGTCTTTACCGAATCGTCAAACTGCACGGACACTCCGTACGCCGCAGACAACTCGGCAAACAGCCCGCGAACGTCTCCGCTGTAATGAAAGGTGGCACGGGCATCGGCGGGTTCGAGGTGGATTTCGATGGAATCGGCCGCGGTTGCTGGCAAGGCCCAGTGCCGGGCAGCGGGCGCCGGCGCCGGCGTCATTTCGCGGGTGGCTTCTTCGAGGCGCTCGCGCGCGAATTCGTTTTCCACATCGAGGTCGAGGGCTGCTCGAAATTCCGCGGCAGCTTTAGAGCGAGCGTTTTCCAGCAGCAGTGCATTTCCCGACTGCACATGGTTGAACACCAGCTCCGCCTTCACCACTTCGCGAGCCGTCAAGTACTGCATATTCCGGGGCGCCAGCCGTAATGCGTTGTCGAATCGATCGAGCGCCTCCGGCAGTCGCCGCTGTTGTTCCAGCTTCACTCCCTCACGGAAAGCGGAGCGAGCCTGCTTTATCTCTTTCTTCGAAACGATGCAGTTAACCCCACCCGGAATTCCGTTTCCGCACAAAATGGGAGGCGCAGAGGAAGCATCGTCGGCTGCCGCAAATGCAGACACAGCCAGGTTCGCCGTCAGAAGTCCCACTGCGAGAATGAACGAAGTCTGCCGCATTTTCTTGTAATTCTAACTTGCTTTCTGCAGGATGGGCACCGGCTAACAGGACCTAATACTTACGGTTGTAACGCCCAAAACCGTCTCCGAAGGAAGAACGTGAGCCCGCCGGACCCTTGCACCCAGATTTCGTAGAGACGTAGCTTGCTACGTCTTTTCTCGCGACGTGCCGGTTGCCGGCGGCGAAAGACGTTGCAAGCAACGTCTCTACGACAGCATCAGGCGCTCGATGGTTCGCGCCTTGCCGGTGTGGTCGTCGCAATCGATCACCACGGCGCACAGGCGCGCATCCCCGGTTGCCGGTTCAAAACGCACCGGCATGCCGTTCAGGAACTTACCCACCACCAGCTCCTTCTTCACCCCGATCACGCCGTCGTAGGGCCCGGTCATGCCCACATCGGTTACGTAAGCCGTCCCGTTGGGCAGAACCCGCTCGTCGGCCGTGGGCACGTGCGTGTGCGTGCCCACTACGGCCGTAACGCGCCCGTCAAGATACCAGCCGAGCGAAATTTTTTCCGAGGTCGCCTCGGCGTGCACATCCACCAGAATCACCTTGGCCTGAATCTTCTCGAGCAGCCGGTCGGCGGTGCGGAACGGATCGTCGTTCGAGGCCATGAACACGCGCCCTTGCAGATTGATCACGGCGTAGGGAATTTTTCCTTTAATGCCCTCATACACGCCGGATCCCGGCATGTCCGCGGGATAATTTGCGGGCCGCAGCACACGCCGCGCCGGGCCGTGTCCGTTGCCTTCCACCATCTGAAAGTAGTCGATGATTTCGCGCTTGTCCCAGACGTGGTTGCCGGTGGTGATGACGTCGATGTTGAGCTCGAACAGTTCCTCGGCCAGCGCCGGAGTGATGCCAAAGCCGGCGGCGGAATTCTCCCCGTTGGCGATGATCAGACTGATGGCGTGATCGCGGACGATGCCGGGCAGCCGCTCTTTGACGATGTTCCGCCCCGGCCGCCCGAAAATGTCGCCGATAAAAAGAATTCGCATGGGATGAGGACTGAAATTCGATGGTACCACGTCAGCCGCGCCGCCCTGGAACGGGCGAGGAGTGCTCTATTTCTTCTTGACCTGACAGGCACGGAAAGCAATCGGCGCTTCCACTCGCCCCTGCGGGAGCGTCATATTCAGGGTTATTGTCTGCGGCAGGGAAAGGCCTTCAATCTCTTGGTAAGAGACCTTTACTGAAAGCTCCTGCGAATCGTTGCCAGCGGTCTTATAAACCACTTGGTAGCTTTCCAGAACCAATCCATTGTTCCCATTCACAAATTTCGGGTACACCGTGCCCTCAAATTCGGGAGTTCTCGCTTCGATGGAGTCGATTAGCAGGGCATGATTCATCGAAACTTCGCCGTGCATCTTTCCTTCGTCAGCCGTAAAGCGATACCCATCTGGTAGATCTTCCATTTGATACTCATCGCTGGTACCGGGTAGGGGCGAGTTGACCATGAGCGGCGACCAGGTCTGGAAGAACCCACCTACCGTCTGCTCAATGCCGGCAGCAACCTGCCGAAGTCTGGCGGCGACCTCATCACTGGGCGGTGCTTCGCTGAACTGATGCGAAACCGACGCAGCCCCGCTCGGTCCCACCACCACTTGGAAACTAACCTTCTTCGCGGCTGGCAAAACCTGGTCTCTGCCGACCGCATCCATTTTTACGTCTTTGTAGAACGCATCGAAATCTGGCACCACCTGGCAGCTGAACTCGGTCAGCCCATTCGCCTTCAGGTTGTAATACTTGCGATTTACTTCCTCTAAAACGGCTTTCTTGTCCGCACACCACGCGTTGGGAGCGACGCCGGCTATAAATAGAAAAGAGGCCACGGCGACCGACCAACGTGGTTGATTTTTCATCGGAAGCTCCAATCTGCGGTGATGGTACCACGGTCCTCGGGGAATACCGGATGAAGCAAAGTTTGTTGCGGTGATCAGTGCGGAAGCTTGGGGAGGTCGGCACGCGCCAGCACCGATCCCCACGCATCGAGAACGTAGACATCGGTCCAATGAGTGCTCTGTTTCGGACCCAGTGATGTATCGGCGAGGGTGAACGTGACGGTAGTCTTTGGCGAAGTGCAGCCGGTGAGTTGATGCGCGTCGGCGTCCGACTGCGGCGGATCTGGCAAGTGCTCAGGATGCGCTGACGCACCGTGTGACGCGCCGGCATGCAGCACTACCTCGACCGCGCCCGCCAGGTTCTGACAGCGCATCGGAATCTGCAGTTCCCACTCTCTGGCACTCGTCCTTCTCGCCGTCGGCGGTTCGGCAAACACGACCACCGGCGGATTTCCGCCTGGAGACGCATACCATTCCGGCCAGCGGTGTTCGAATTCGATGCTGGCTGCGAGGTAAGCCTGGCTCAGCTCCCGGTCGCGCTCCTCCCAGCAGGGATGCATCGAATAGAGTGACACGCTCTTCGCGCCCGCTTCCTGCGCATGTAAAAGGTGGTGCAGGGCAGGCACGAAGTCGGGATGATACCCGGCACGCGCCATGAGCATCAGCCCGCCGAGGTCGGCTTCCAGTTCCAACCGACGGCAGAAGCGGGCCATGTCGGCTCTGGCCTTGTCAGAGTTTTCCCATGAGGTCGAGGGCATGCC
>JBEKWZ010000166.1:0-6749 GCA_049512555.1 Candidatus Sulfotelmatobacter sp.
AAAACAGTGTTGATTGCGACTCCATGGGACTCGCTCAGATACTCAACGATGCGTTTCGACGAGGGGTCGAATTCGCTTGCCACGATGACTAGGCTGTGGCTGCTGTTCAGCGTCTCGGGTAGGGTCGTGTCAAAACGCTCCTGGAAGGCGTTTCCCAGCGGCTTGCCGATCTTCTGCTGAGCAATGTTGTGTACATCGCGCGTGTTTAGGCTTGCGACCCAGCTGGCGTAGTCGAGAATTTGGGCAACTACATCGCGTGGCGTGAGATCGCGCTTGCACTCGATAATAACCAGATTGCCGTCGCGGTCGAGGCCGAGGATGTCTATGCGCCCGTCAAAATCGGTGAAGACCTCACGCCCGAGGACGAGCACGTCCATCCCGATCAGTCGGGGATCGCGTGCAATCCACTCTTGGAGCTGATCTTCGGTTTCGAGCCTTGTACGGCCGATTGGAACAAGCTCGCGACCATTGATTTGGTAAAGCTTGGTCACCATGCGGGAATGGTAGCCGAAAGCATGCGGAAGAACAATCGGCCCATCCTCTATTGCAGTCTGAAGCGTTCCTTCATCAGGCGTTGCAGGCGGGGTTTGTAGAGGAGGTCATAGGCCAACTCTTTGTCGGGGAACATGGCGAGGGCGGCGCGTTTGGCTCCGGCGGCCAGTTCGGAGGCTTCTTCGACGGTGAGGTTGGGGTCCTGGCTGATGACGGACATGACCATGCTGATCATCAGTTGCAGGCGGCGGATTTTGCGGGCTTCCTCTTCGCGCTCGCGGAGAGACTCCTCCGGCAGTGGAAAGCTCGGTCCGTTCCCGGGCTGCTGATGGATGTTCATGGTCCCCTTTTTCCGCCCACAGTTTTGGATGATGCAACGCGGTCCCGCGTTGCGCGCTGGTTAAGGGCATTCTCTCGCAGTTGGGGGAGAATGCAACTGCACGAAGGTGTCGTTCGGGATTACCCTGGGGTTGGTCTGCACCAACAAATCCCCGCTTCTCGCGCAACGTTACGCGCGAGAAATGGGGCACCCGGCTGCCTCGTGAATCGCAATCCCTCAGCGGCTAAAGCCGGGTCATTTTCAGGGCGCGTACGGCACGACTGGAAGTCGTGCCCTTCCCGGTTCGTCGACTGGAACCCGATTCCTGAATTGGAAGAAGAGTAGAATCGAGGGCTGTGGGTGGCGGATTCGGCCGGCCGGTGGAGTCCGATTCCAGAATGGGAGATTGTTATGGCGGAAGCTGGTGGTTCGGGCGAGGCGCAGCCGCTCCCGAATCCTGTTCCTAATCCAAACGAGAAACTGGTGAAGGTGTTTGATTCGGAGGACGAATCGGAGGCGCTGGTGGTGAAGGGGTTGCTCGATTCGGCGGGCATTGACAGCGATCTCGCGTCGGCGTCTCTGCTGCAGGATGCGTTTCCCGGCCTCGGGGGAATGGTCATCCAGGTGCGCGAAGAGGATGCGGAAGAGGCGCGACGGCTGATTGCGGAGCAGCGCCGGTCATTGGCTCAACGATCGTTGGATGAACGATCATTGGCTGAGGATGACGTGACTGCGGAGATTCCGATTATTGAAGAGCCGCCACCGAAGGGGTGACGGAGTGGCCGTCGAGATAGAAGGTGACGGCTCCGTCGAGGTCGGTGCGGTAGACGCGGGCTCCCGCGTCGGCGAGGCGGCCGAGAACTTCGGTGCGCGGCAGGCCGAAGGAATTTCCTGATCCTACTGAAATGATGGCAAACTGGGGCCGGGCGCTGGCGACCAGTTCGGCCGTGGTGGCGTTATTGCTGCCGTGGTGGCCGACCTTCACGAGGTTCGCACTGGGATGATGCAGCGCGGCCACGCGGCGTTCGACTTGCTTCTCGGCGTCTCCCTCCAGAAGAACTGAAGAGTCGGCGTAGCTTACGCGCAGTACCATGGAATCATTGTTTTGAGGCTTGGAGCCGACGGGCGAGTCGCGCGGAGGGAACAACACTTCGACTGTCGCTCCCCCAAGGTTGAATACATCTCCCTCCCAGTGGCGGACGACTTTGATGCCGAGCGTTTGCGCGGTCGTGATTACGTTCTCGAGCGCCTGACTGGGCGGCAGCAAGCTTACCCATAATTCTTTCGGCTTGAAATTTTTCAGTACAGCGGCCATTCCGCCGATGTGGTCGGAGTGACCGTGAGTGATGGCAACGGCGTCGAGGCGAGAGATGCCGCGCGTCCACAGGTAGGGAGAGACGACGTCTTCGCCGAAGTCGAGTTGCGAGCCGCCGGGGCCGATGGGGCCACCGGCATCAATGAGCAAGGTGCGGCCTTGCGGCGTGATGAGGAGAGTGGAATCGCCCTCACCGACGTCGATGGAAGTGACTTCCAATACACCGGGATGGACGCGCGGCATCGCAGGGATGAATGCGAGAGTGAGCGAGGCCGCGAGAATGGCCGCTAGTCCACAGGCGGCGAATGCTGCGCGACGGCGTGCCAAGCACATGGCTAGCACAAGGGCGGTCGCGGCGAGGGCTATGACGAAGATCGACGGCAGGGGAACGCGCAAGTCGGCCACTCGCAGCGAGCCGAGCCCGCGCACGGCTCCGGTGATGCCGTGAAGTGCGAACGTTGTCAGCAGCACCGGCAGTTTGGCAAGCCAGGGCGAGATGGAACCAAGCAGCAGGGCGGCGGCGGCAGCGGGCATCATGAGTTGGGTCAACGGAACGACGATCAGGTTCGAGGGCAATCCGATGCTGGTGGCGCGATGGAAGTAATACGCCATGGGCAAAGCGAGACCCATCTGCATAACGGCGGAGATGAAGATCAACTCCCAGGCGGCTAGACAGAAACGTGCGGCGGCGCGGACCAACCGGGCGGACCATTTTTCTCCGGCGAAGTGCGCAAGGCGCGCGGCGATGAACTGCAAGTCCACACGCAACTGCGCTACTCGCGGCGGGAGCAGCGCGGCGTAATCGTTGGAATCCCAATTGGCCAGAGCCTGCTTCTGCAGTTGGGAGGTGCGCTGCAGAATCGGGATGCCGATGGCCGCGACGATGAGCACGCAGACAAAAGTCATCTGGAAGCTGGCGGTGAAGAGCTGGCCCGGGTCGAAGACGAGCAGGGCGAGTGCCGCCGCACCCACGGCGTTGACCATGGCGCGTTCGCGGTAAAGCAGGCGCGTGCCTAAGTAAATGGCGCACATCAGCGTGGCGCGCCAGACTGGCGCGCCGACCTCGGTGGTGAAGGCATAGGCCACGCAGAATGCGACCGTCAACAGGGTGGACGGGATCTCGCCGAGGCGGAGCCGCCGCAGCGTCCAGAAAATCACGAAGGCGAGGATGGTGACGTTCATCCCAGAGACGACCAGCACATGGTAAGTGCCGGAGCGCTGGAAGTCGGCGCGGGTGTCGCGGTCGATGAAGGACTCTTCGCCGATGACCATCGCATCAATGAGAGCGGCTTCACGTGGAGGCCAGAGTTCATGCACTTTCGCAACGACTGCGCGGTGCAGGCGGCTGCGCCAGAAGGCGATCCGGCTGCCGGTGAAGCCGGGAAGGCGTTCGACATTTTCTATTTTGGCGGAGCCCAGGGCGGCGATGCCGTGGTCGGCGAGATAGCCTTGATAGTCGAAGGCGCCGGGATTGCGAAAGTTGCGCGGCAGCTTGAGCTTGGCCAAGAAGCGGATGCGGTCGCCGTAATGGAAGAGCGGCATGGCGGTGATGGTCGCGCTGGCGTCGGAGATTTCTTCTGGGGCTGCATCGTTTGGGGCTGCATCGTTTGGACCTGCATCTTTCGGGCGTGGGCTATAAATGCTCAATCGGACGCCGGAATGCACAGGTTCGCTCCGGCCCGGCTCAGTCTGCACTTCTTCCGTTTCGACGTCGACCGTCTGTTTGATTTCGTTGAAGCTGCCCTGCTGCTGGTGGCCGTCACGCGTAATGTGGGCGGCGATCTGGAGTTCCTGGCGGTCGGCGTAAGGTTGAATGCTGGTATCGAGGCGAAGACCGCCGGCACTGGCTTGCATGTGGAGCGCGCCGGCCAGGAACAAAGCTCCCAGCGCTAGAGCCCATCCCAGGCCGGAGCGGCGCCGGGCGAAGTAGGCGGCGGCAAGTACGAACACCGTGCCAGCCACAACCCACCACAACAAGGGCCGCCACAGGTAGGCTCCGGCGACGATCCCCAGAGAGTAAGACACGGCGGCCCAGAGCATGGGTTGGCGCGAGGCTTTGAGGCGGAACGTGGGAACCCACGCGGGAGTGGGCGGCGGGATCAAGCCTGTGGGCTGCATGCGCGAATTTCAGACGGAGCTGGGAGATCTCAGCGACGATCTCAAAAAGATCAATCGATGTTTCTGAAAACAACTTCCCCCAGCCCGCGTTCCCTCACCGGCTGAAGCCCACCGATTTGCGGGTCTCACGGCCCGACTGAAGTCGGGCCTTTCCCAAGGACTACCCTGATAAGTTCCCGACTTAGTTCTGGGCTTAGTTCTGGACCTAGTTCCGAGCTTAGTTCCGAACCAAGTGCACGACGCTTTCCAGGTGGTAGGTCTGGGGAAACAAATCCACCAGGTGCACTTGCTCGACGCGATAGCCGGCGGCGAGCAGGGGCACGAGGTCGCGCGCCAGCGTTGCCGGATCACACGACACGTAGACCACGCGTGGCGCGCCCGAGCTCGCCAGTAATCGCGCCACGCGTTCTCCCAAGCCGCTCCGGGGCGGGTCCACCACCACCAAGTCGGGCTTATTCGAGGTATGAGGTACTAGCGCGTCTTTGGCGGCTACGCCCTTCCCGACTCGTCCCGTATTCTCCCCTCCGGCCAAGTACTGCTCTGCCGTGGCCTGAACAGTTTCTCCATTCGAGGGTTGATTGTAGGCAAGATCGCCTGTGGATGTCTGTGACGTCTCTACGGAAACCACGTGATAAAAGTCACTCAGGGCTGTGGAAAACAGTCCCACACCCGCGTAGAGGTCGAGAGCCAGCTTGCCGGATTGTCCCGCAGTGACGATCTTGACCAGCTCGTCGGTTAAATGGCGGTTGGTTTGAAAGAACGAGCCGGCGCTGACGCGGTAGGCCGCTCGCTGGGTCTGATAAGTGAGATGGGCGGCGCCGACCGTCACTAGAATCTCGGGCGCACCGGCCTTCCGGTCGCCGGGATTGGGTTCGCGAAACGCCACAACCCCGGCAATCTCAGGCATGGCGGCGCGCAAGTCTTCGGCCCAATCGCGTACGGCGGCGCGGCGAGCTGTGCCCGCGCAGGCGACGTCTAAGAGCAGTTGCGTGTCGTCGGCGTTGGCGAAAAACTCGACTTCGCGCACTCCTGAGGGAACTTTGCCGGCGCGGCCACTCTGCCAGAGAGACGCGATGCCGCGGTTGATCAGCGGCGAGCTGATCGGACACTCTTCGACCGGCAGGAGTTCGTGCGATGCCAGCTTGAAATATCCTGCGGCGAAGGCGGTGCTGACTTGAACCTGTTGAGTTTGAACCTGAAGGCGCGAGCGGTTGCGGTAGTTCCAAGGCGGCGAAGGGTGGACTTCGATGTCGAAGGGCAAGTCGATTTTGGCGATGCGGCGCAAGTTTTCCCGCAGGATTTCTTTCTTGATTTCGAGCTGATGCTCGTAGCTGGCGTGCTGATAGTTGCAGCCGCCGCAGCGGGTGAAGTGGGGGCACGCGGGCGGGATGCGGTGCGGGGAAGGCTCGATGACGGCGTCGACTCGCGCCCGCGCGAAGCCGGATTTCTGCTCGGTGAGGGAAGCCTCGATTTTTTCTCCGGCCAGAACGAAGGGAACGAACACGGCTTTGCCACGGCCGCGGGCTTCATCGGTGGCGGGGGCATCGCTGGCAGGAGCCGCGGTGACAGGAGCGGGTAGACGAGCCAGGCCGTCGCCGCCGTAGATCAGCTTTTCGATTGTGAGGAGCAAGAGTTGATTCTACGGCATGGAACGGATGGCAGCTCTATCCCGCGGCTTCAACCGTGAGTCTGAGACCCACCGCTTTGGTCACGGCTGCCAGCGTGGACAGCCGGGGATTCCCATGCTTTGACAGGGCGCGGTAAAGGCTTTCGCGTTCGACGCCGGCAGTCTTGGCGATCTTTGCGATCCCGCGAGCCTGCACCACCCGCCGCAGAGCGATCAGCAGGACGCGAGGCTCGCTGTCTTCCTCCATGGCGGCCTTCAAGTACTCCACGGCAAAACGCGGGTTGTCGCGTAGTTCGCGAATTACAGCCTCGTCGTGCGGGATACTGGTTTTGCGTTTCATAAGGTTCTAGTCCTTGCCTTGTAGTCCGCGAGATGCACGAGCGCCCGTTCGATGTCCGAGGACTGCTTGCGTTTGTCACCAGCCCCGAGCAGTAGCACGCATGACTTGCCCAGCATCGAGTAATACACCCGGTAGCCCGGTCCCCAATCAATACGCAACTCGCACAATCCACCACGAATTGGCTTACAGTCGGCGAGGTTACCGAGCGCCACTCGATCAAGGCGAATTACGATCTTCGCTTGCGCCCGAGCATCCTTCAGTTTCGCCAGCCACTCGCCGAAAACATCTTTCCCGCCGGGAGTGACGTAGCGCCGAAGCTCAATCACTTTCTTATTGTAACATATAAGTTACACTTAGGAGCCGCGTCTCACTTCAGTACCGCCCAGGCTAGTCCGTCGGGTTGTTTGCCGGCGTTGATTTGGCCGGTGACTTCCAACGTCTTTAAGTCTACGACTGCGATCTTGTCGGCGGAGCTGACGGCTACGTAGGCGTGAGAACCGTCGGGAGCCATGAGAATTCCGGCGGCGCCGCCGCCCAG
>JBEKWZ010000167.1:0-6739 GCA_049512555.1 Candidatus Sulfotelmatobacter sp.
GAGAAATTGTTACCGCGCAAAACCGCTTACGCCAGATGATCGAAAAACTGGACAGTGAGCAAGGACACGCCCTGTTGGAGATGCATCGCGAAGCGGAGCGCCTTTACATGGAACTGCAGGGTGAGGTGATGCGCATCCGGCTGGTCCCCGTCGGCCCCTTATTCCGCCAGTTTGCCCGCCAGGTGCGCGACCTGGCCAAGAGCCACGGAAAGCTGGCCCGGCTGGAGGTCATAGGAGCGGACGTCGAAGTCGACACCACGGTGCTGGAACAATTGAAGGATCCTCTGCTGCATCTGGTGCGCAATGCGGTTGATCACGGGTTGGAACCAGCCGCGGTGCGACAAAGCCAGAGCAAGAATCCTTGCGGCGTGATCCGGCTTTCGGCGGCGCACAGCGGCGGAAACGTCGTCGTCACACTGCAAGACGATGGAGCCGGATTCAACCGCACCAAGATAGTGGAAAAGGCAAAGCGCATGGGAGTTTTTACGGATAAGGACCACGTGCGCGACCAGGACCTGTACGACCTTGTCTTCCAGGCCGGCTTCTCGACCGCCGAGTCGGTGACCGAACTTTCTGGACGAGGCGTGGGCCTGGATGTAGTTCGGCGCAACATTGACGCGCTGCGCGGAACGGTCGAGATTGTCAGCGAGGAAAACAAAGGCACGACGATCACGGTCCGCCTGCCCTTGACGCTGACGATCATTGAGGGCTTCTCGGTTACGGTTGCGAATGAAACATTCGTGCTGCCGCTGGAGTATGTAACCGAGTGCACCGAGTTGCCCGCGGAACAGCGCAGGTCAGAGGCGTCGGGGATCTTGAACCTGCGCGGCAAGGCATTACCGTATGTGCGCCTGCGCAATCTTTTCCGTATCCCCGGAGATGCTCCGAAAAGAGAAAACATTGTGGTGGTGAAGATCAATGAGTTTCATGCGGGGATCGCAGTCGACCGGTTGCTCGGCGGAATGCAGACCGTCGTGAAGCCGCTGGGCCGGGCCCTGCAGGGAGTCGCTGGCGTAACTGGCTCAACTGTTCTGGGAGATGGGCGCGTTGGTTTGATCGTCGATGTTCCCAGCCTCTTGCGGGGAGTAACAAGATCGGCGTTGCAATTACAAGTGAGCTAAACCGGAAGTGATAGAGAGGCGGCATTCAATGAAGACGTGGAAAGACTGGAGCATCGGGGCGCGCTTAGCCGCTTCATTCGGACTCATTCTGCTGTGCCTGATCGCGGTCGGCGGAGTCGGTCTCAGCTGGTTGGGTCGTCTGAACACAGAGATGTCAACGTCGCTGCAAAAGCGATACAACACCGTCGAGCTTACGCATCGCACCATCGAGAACTCGATCACCAACGCGCGCATCACCTTCCAGTTGTTCGAGACGACTGATCGCGAGGAAGAAAAGAAGCTGACTCAGGAAAACGATGCGATCAGCCAGGAGATCAGCGAACAAGTCAGGCAGATCGAGCAGAGCCTCAGTTCGGAACAGGAGCGGACCCTGTTTGAGGTCGTGACGGAGAACCGCAAAGCTTACGTATCGGCCCGGCAGAATGCGAAGGCGTTGTTGGCTGACAAGAAACGCGACCAGGCCGAGGCTGCCTTCACGCGCGAAGTGATCCCGGCCCTGAATGCGTATCGGGCGACGTGGGAGAAGTTCATTGATCTGCAGACCGATGCCATGCAGCAAAGCATAAAGCAGGGCCACGAAGCTTATGCCACCGGGCGCCGGCTCGCGCTTGTGCTGATGTTCGTCACGCTGGGCCTGGCTGTCCTGGCCTCAGTCACCGTCACGCGCAGCATTACGATTCCGATTCAGCAGGCGGTTGAGCAGGCGCAGCACATCGCTGCCGGGGATTTGACGAGGGAGATCGTGGTTGTCGCAAACCGTTCCGAGACCGGCAAATTGCAGCAGGCCATGAAAGACATGAGCTCTAAGCTGGCGGGCATTATCCGCGAAGTACGCGAAGGATCCGCGGCGGTTGCTTCTGCGGCATCGCAAGTGTCGGCATCGTCGCAGAGCCTGTCACAAGGGACGAGTGAGCAAGCTGCCTCGGTTGAGGAGATGAGTGCAAGTCTGGAAGAGATGAACGCGTCCATCACGCAAAATGCGGACAATAGCCGTCAGGTGGAGCAAGTTGCCGTCAAAGGCGCAACTGCGGCGGAGGAAAGCGGCGATGCGGTGCGGCAGACGGTAGAGGCGATGAAGCAAATTGCCGCCAAAACGACAGTGATTGAAGACATTGCGTATCAGACGAATCTACTGGCCCTCAACGCCGCCATCGAAGCCGCCCGCGCGGGCGATCAAGGCAGAGGCTTTGCGGTGGTTGCGGTCGAGGTGCGGAAACTGGCGGAGCGCAGCCAATTGGCGGCACAGGAGATCGGCGGACTCGCGGGCAAGAGTGTCAGCGTAGCCGAGCGGTCCGGCCAATTGCTGTCTGACCTGGTTCCCGCGATCAAGAAGACGGCCGAACTGGTGCAGGATGTGGCGGCAGCGTCTACCGAACAATCCAGCGGCGTTACACAGATAAACCAGGCAATGTCGCAGGTCGACACCGTCACGCAGCGCAACGCTTCGTCGGCCGAAGAGTTATCCAGCACGGCCGAGGAGTTGGCGGCGCAATCCGAGCAACTGCAGCAGCTGATGACTTTTTTCCGGCTTGCCGGAGAAAGCTCCGCCCATCCCAGTTTCGCTGGCAAGTCGCGCTCGGGTCTGTCGCATGCGGTGCTGTCCAGGATCCCTTCGGCGGAACTCGGATACGCGCGTCCAGCCGACGGCAACGGCAACAACAACGACAACGAGGAACACAATTTTGCTCCGTTCAAATAGGCCCGTGTGAGGAGTGAGAGATGAGAGTGTCGAAACCAGAACAGGAGCAACCCCCGGTCAGCGTCGTGCAGTATCTGACCTTCTTTACGGCTGGCGAGGAGTACGCAGTCAACATTGGAAAGGTGAAGGAGATCGTTAAGTATGAAGCGGTCACCACTGTGCCCAATACGCCGGCTTGGATCCGCGGTGTAACGAACCTGCGCGGCACGGTTGTGCCGGTGGTTGACCTTGCCGTAAAGTTCGGACTGGCCGGCAGCGGAATCTCGAAATTCTCGTGCATCATCATCACCGAAGTTCTGTTTCAGGGTGAAAAGCTGACTATGGGCGTGCTGGCCGATTCCGTCAGCCAGGTCATTGAATTGTCGGACGGCGATATCGAGGAAACGCCGCCGTTCGGCACTCGCGTCAAGATCGAATACCTTCTTGGGATGGGGCCCCTGGGCAAGAAATTCTGCCTGATTCTCGACATCGACAAAGTGTTGTCCGCCGATGAAATCCTCGCGGTAACGGAATCCACGGGCCGCGAAATTGCGCTTGAGGAGCCGATCGCGGGTACTCCACTTGCGAAACAACGCCAGGCGCGGATAGGACAATAACCTTGCCGGGCCGAACAGCAGGGGGCAGAAGTCCAGGCCTGTCCACGTCACCCGAAGCCGCCGGCGCGCTGAAACCGGCGCAGGTGACTGTCAGTCCGTATCTCTTCCGGAAATTTCAGAAGTTGGTTTATTCCGAGACCGGCATCTGGCTAGGCAATTCAAAAACAGCGTTATTGTGCGGACGCCTCTACCGGCGGCTCGTCGCGCTGGGTGTTCCTTCGCTCGAGCGTTACTACGAATGCGTCTCTGCGCCGGACGGTGACGAGGAACTCGCTCGCATGATCGACGCCATCACGACGAACGAGACCCGGTTTTTCCGCGAGCCGCGACAGTTCGACTTTCTGGTTGAGCAAGTCTTCCCCCGATGGCAAGCGGATGCTGATCGCGGGTTGCGGTCCAAGCGAGTGAGAATCTGGAGCGCTGGGTGCTCCTCTGGCGAGGAACCATACTCGTTGGCCATGCTGCTGGCAAAGCATCTCCCCGCCGACAATGGCTGGGACAATCGAGTCTTGGCGAGCGACATCTCGAACCGCGTGCTGGAAAAGGCGCGCAAAGGCATTTACGAATCAGAGCGATCGTCGGATATTCCTAAAGATTTGCGGCGCAGGTTCATGCTGCAGGGATTCAACGACCGGCAGGGACAGATGAAGGTGCAGATCGCGATTCAACAGATGGTCGAATTCCGGCGCGTGAACCTCAGTCAGGAACCATATCCAGTGGAGGGCCCGTTTGACGTGATTCTCTGCCGCAACGTCCTGATTTACTTTGACGCTGCCTCCAAACAAAAAGCAGTGGCAAATCTCGTCAGACATCTTGCCGCGGGCGGATTGTTGTTCGTCGGTCACGCGGAAAGCCTGACCAGCTTGTCTGCCCAATTGCGGAGCGTTGAGCCGACCATCTACACGGTCAGCCGAGCCGAGGCAGGCCGCGGAGCCGGTTCGTCCGGAGCGGCCCCTGCGGGGTTGGATGGCCCAGAAAGGCGAAAAGCGATTGGCACAAGTGCTGGCAGATAGCTTGAGTGTTCTGGTGGTGGATGACTCGGCGATGGTACGCCAAGTCATGCAAGCCATCCTGACGACGGACAGCAGAATCAAGGTCAGCACCGCTGCCGATCCTTTGATCGCGTGGGCCAAGATGCAGAGGGAAGCCCCGGACGTGGTGATCACCGATCTGGAGATGCCGCGCATGGACGGACTGACGTTCATTCGCAAAATCATGGCTGAGTCGCCTACCCCCATCGTGGTCTGCTCCGGCCTCGCGACGCGAGGCACAGAGCTCGCAATGCGGGCTCTAGAGGAAGGTGCGGTGGAAGTGATCACCAAGCCGAAAGTAGGCGTACGTGAGTTCCTGCACGAATCGGCGGTCATTCTTCTGGATGCCGTGTGGAGCGCCTCGCACTCGCGCAGGAGAGCGAGCGCAGCACTCCCGCCGGTTCAACGGTTGACCGCGGATGCTGTGCTCCCTCATAAAAAGAAGCGTAGTGGCGGGTCTCCGGCGGATGCAATTATTGCGGTGGGGGCTTCGACGGGTGGTACCGAGGCTCTACGAGTCTTTTTGACGGCCATGCCAATCGACTGTCCGCCGGTCGTGATCGTTCAGCACATGCCCGAGCTATTCACGCGCGCTTTTGCAAATCGTTTGAACAGCGAATGCGCGATCGCTGTGAAAGAAGCCGAAGATGGAGATCAGCTGCATGCCGGGCAGGCATTCATTGCCCCGGGAAATCGTCACATGCTTGTCGATCGCGCGAGCACTGGACTCGTGATTCATGTCACGGATGGACCGTTGGTGTCGCGGCATCGGCCGAGTGTGGATGTACTGTTTCGCTCGACGGCGATTTCGGCCGGCGCGAAAGCGATTGGTGTCATCCTGACCGGCATGGGTGATGACGGCGCGCAGGGCTTGCTCGAGATGAAAGAAGCCGGCGCCACCAATATCGCCCAGGACGAAGCCACCTGTGTAGTGTTCGGTATGCCTCGGGAAGCGATTGCTCGTGGGGCCGTGGATCTGGTGGTGCCGTTGGAAAGAATCGCCACAGAGGTTCTGTCCCGATCTGTGGGAGTCGCCGGCGGATTGGAGCGGGGAAGGTCTTCCGGAGCGGCGAAGTAATCCGCCTACGAGAGAAAAAAATAGTCTCCCAGTTTCTCATTTCCACCCTCGCTGCTCTGGTCTCGTGAGCGGTTGTGGTACAACCTACCTTGTTGATCCGCAACTGTGAGCCTCCGGTAAAGGCAATGAATCGGCGGCTTGCGGTCGCCGGTCAGACTTTGCGCTGAGGTTCGAAGCCCCTTGATGGAGGACGCAATGAGAGCGCACGTTCGCCACGTTACTTTCCTGCTCGTCGCGCTGTTTTCCGCTGCGCGTCTTGTTCAAGCTCAGGACTATGCTGTCGGTGCGGATGTGTCTTTCCTGGGGCAAGCGGAACAGCAAGGAGTCGTCTTCAAGGATGGCGGAGTTTCGAAGCCGGGTCTGGAGATTCTTCGATCCCATGGCTACAACTGGGTGCGGCTGCGGCTGTTTCACACGCCTACTCAGTTGCCCAATAACCTGGACTACACGATTGCTCTGGCCAAGAGCGCCAAGAAACTGGGATTCAAATTTCTGTTGGATTACCACTACGCGGACGACTGGGCGGACCCGGGGAAACAACCTATACCGAAAGCGTGGCAAGGCAAGTCGCACGCGGATCTGGTGAAGGCCGTGTTCGAGTACACGCGGGACACGATTGCGGCGTTTCGCGATGCCGGCGTTTTGCCGGACATGGTGCAGGTGGGCAACGAAATCACGCATGGAATGATGTGGCCGGACGGCAAGCTGCCGGAAAATTGGGACAACTTTGCGCAACTGGTGTACGCGGGCATCAACGGAGTAGACGCTGGCCGGGGCAACGGGGTTCGGCCGAAGATCATGATTCATATTGATCGTGGGGCCGACATGAAGGGGACGAAATGGTTTCTCGACAAGTTGAACAGCTACGAGGTTCCTTACGACATCATTGGGCAATCGTATTATCCGTGGTGGCACGGGAGCCTGAACGATCTGCGGCAGAACCTGGAATTTATGGCGAAGGAATATCAGAAGGACATCATCGTGGTGGAGGCGGCCTACAACTGGCAGCCCGGCAATTATGTGAACAAGCCGGCGCCGTTTCCGGAATCGCCGGAGGGGCAGCGTGAGTTTCTGGACGAGGTAAACCGGGTGGTGATGGAAACTCCAAACGGACACGGGAAGGGTGTCTTCTGGTGGGAGCCGGCAGTCACGGGGCCGCTGACGATTCGAGGTTTTTTTGACGAGCAGCACAATGCGCTGCCGGTGATCACGGT
>JBEKWZ010000168.1:0-6735 GCA_049512555.1 Candidatus Sulfotelmatobacter sp.
ATCCACAAGTACGTCACCACCAGCGGCGTCCCCGACGCAGCCCTCATTAAAATGGCCAAGCTCGGCTTCGTCATCGATGACTGGATGAAGCAGACCGACGTGAAAGTCAGCGCCGTGCAGTGCTGGACTTCGATGGAAGAATATTTCGGCGTTGTCCCCTGCACCATCATGAGCATGATGAGCAACAACCTGTTGCCCGCCGCCTGCGAAGTGGACGTATGCGGTACCATCAGCATGCACGCCCTCGCGCTGGCGTCGCAGACTCCCAGCGCATTGCTCGACTGGAACAACAATTACGGCGACGACCCCAACAAGGCCGTCTGCTTCCATTGCAGCAATCTGCCCAAACATTTTTTCCAGGATGTGCGCATGGACTTCCAGGAAATCATCGCCGGCACAGTGGGTAAAGACAACACGTTCGGCACCGTCGTCGGCCGCGTGAAGCCCGGCGCCATGAGCTTCGCGCGCTTCTCGACCGACGACACCGCGGGAGTGATTCGCGGCTACGTCGGCGAAGGCTCGTTCACCACCGACGCGCTGAACACGTTCGGCGGCGTGGGCGTGGTGCAGATTGCCGAGCTGCAGAAGTTGCTGCACTACATCTGCGAAAACGGCTTCGAGCACCACGTGGCGGCAAACTTTTCAACTACCGCCGCCGCCGTCCACGAAGCCGCGGTGCGGTATCTCGGATACCAGATGCACTGGCACGGGAACTAGAGAAACTCTGTCATGTTCGAAGCTCGAAACGAAAACACAGCCGGAAGGAAAAAGAACGCTGTCATTCCGACCGGAGCGGAGCGTAAGCGAGCGTAGTGGAGGAACCTGCTGTTTCCCGCCATCGTTGCGAAAGGTGGCGCCCGCACGGTTCGATGCGAATTTCGTGAGAAGCTAACCATGGCCATCGTCGCTGGAGTAGATTTCGGCACGCTCAGCGTTCGCGTTTCCATCGTCGACAGCGAACGCGGCTTGCTGTCCTCCGCGATTTCCGAATACCCGCTGCATCGAAGGCGCGAAGACCCTGATTTCGCCACTCAATCTCACGAAGATCATATGCGCGCCCTGGCCGAGGCCACGCGGCAAGCCGTAAGGTCGGCGGGAATCACCGGCGACCAGGTTCAGTCAATCGCGCTCGATACCACCGGCTCCAGCGTCATCCCCGTCGGCGAGGGCATGATCCCTCTCGACGATTACTACTTGTGGTGCGATCACCGCGCGAAAAAGGAAGCCGCGCAGATTACGGAACTGGCGCGCCAGGAAAACCTGGAAGCGATTCAATGGTGTGGCGGCGTCTACTCCTCGGAGTGGGGATTCGCCAAACTGCTGCACTGGCTGCGCCACAATCCCGAAAAGCGCGCGAAGTTCGTCAGCGCGTTTGAGCACTGCGATATGGTGGCGGCCACGCTCTGCGGCATTACCGACGCGAAGCGCGTGAAGCGCAGCGTTTGCGCCATGGGCCACAAGTGGATGTGGAACGCCTCGCTGGGCGGCCTTCCCCCAGAGAGTTTCCTGGTGAAAGTCGATCCCCTGCTGGTAGGAGTGCGTGCGAAACTCGAGGGCGAGTACGCGACGTCCGACAAGATTGCCGGAACTCTCGCGCCGCAGTGGGCGGAGAAGTTCGGTCTGCGCGCGGGCATTCCGATTCCTGTCGGCGCGTTTGACGCCCACTGGGACGCGATCGGAGCGGGCGCGAAAGAGGGCGACGTCGTCAACGTCGTGGGCACCTCGACCTGCATCATCGCGTATGCGCCCAAGGCGCAGTTGATTCCCGGAGTGTGCGGAGTCGTGCCGGGCAGCGTGCATCCTCAGTTCACCGGCATTGAGGCGGGGCTTTCGGCCACAGGCGATATTTTCAGCGCGATCGCCCGCCGCGCGCAGACCACCGTCGAAGAGTTGAGCAAGGGATTGGCGGACTATCGCGCGGGCCAGACGGGCCTGCTCCGCATGACCTGGGACAACGGCGACCGCACCGTGCTCGTGAATCCGAATCTGGGCGGCATGACCTTGGGCTGGAACCTGCTGCACACCGCGCAGGACGAACTGTTCGCGGCCATTGAGGGCACCGCGTTTCATACCCGCGTGATTCTCGACCGCATGAGCGAATATGGCGCGCCCACCCACCGCGTTATCAACGGCGGAGGAATTCCTCAGAGCAATCCTGTGCTCAACCAGGTGTATGCCAATGTGCTGGGTCGTCCCGTGCTCGTTCCGAGCGGCAAAGTGACCGGCATTGGCTCCGCGATCTTCGCATTCCTTGCGGCAGGAATCTTCCCGACGATAGAAGAAGCGCAGCGCAAAGTGTGTCCGTCACACATCGTCTACGAGCCACAGCCGAACACGCAGGATGTGTATCGCGAACTGTACGAACTCTATCGCAAGATTTATTTCGAGTTTGGACGCTCGGTTGAAGGGGCAACATTCGGCAACGTGCTGCCGAAGCTAATCAAAATTGCGCGTGGATGAATCGCGGGCGAGGGTTCGCCAAGTCTCAAGGCACACCGGCGGCGGTTCGCGCGATGGTCCATTCCTGGTTCAGCCCGAGTTCAGAGACCCATCTCTCTAAGTAGGATTGGTCCAGCGCTTGCCACCGGAGCCTCAATACAGATGCCGCGTCTTCGATCTGCCGTTGCGATTTCGCTAGTTTTGCCAATTCGAGTTTCGCAATGATCACGTCCTCCGCACTGGCCACAAACAGAGGAAGGGCCTGCAAGTTCACCAACCGGCGACGCGCAAATTCTTCTCGGCTGAAAGGGCGGGACTTGCGAAAGATCAAATCAATTTTCCACCCGGCAATCAAGTCAATCACGTTGAACATCGATTCCCGCTGGTGAGCTTCGAGGGCCGCATCCAAGTCCGCATAGTATTCATGGGCCGGCAGACTTTGCACGAAACTTCGCAGTTGCGCGACAGTTGCCTCGACAACCAGGTCGATGTCTTGAGTCGATCGTGGGGCGCCGTAGTGTGCGCTGGCAAACGATCCAGTGAGCATATAGGCAATGCTGGCTTGATCGAGCGCCGCTGTAATTCTTTGGAATACTTCCGGGATGCTCATCGCAACTTCGCGGGCAGGGGAGCGGGCAGGAAGGCGAGACGCAGCAACTCGCGAGCAACCGCCGCTTCGTCCCACTCTGGGTGATCACGCCGAATCCGCTCTCTGGCCAGATCCCGTGCGAACAGGCTCATCTCGAAGGCCAATAAAAGGCGCTGTTCTCCTGACAGGGCCCGCTGAACCCCGAGCTGAACCTCCTGCGCAGTGCGACTCGTATCGCTGATTGACACAGCAGCATGTTATCACGCAGAGTTGTCGCGAGATTCGCGCCGGGGCTTCGCCTCGGTCCTACTTATCCCCCGGCAATGGCCCCAACGATCAGCAACGGTTCTTTCCCTGACGCAACCGCGTCGGGCAGCGGAGCATCCGGCGGATCGTGCGACAGATCTTCCTGGCAGGCGAAGAAGCGCAGAAACGCCCGCCGCTGCTGCGTAACTTGATCGCGGATCGTCCCGCGCAGCATGGGGTAGCGAGCCTCCAGTGCGTCGAGGACCGCGCGCTGCGTGACCGGACCATCGACCTCGAGTTCAACCTCACGGCCGACGTGCGCCAGCGTACGAAGATGTTGTGGAAGCTCGACTCGAATCACGGCTCACTTCACCGCGGTTTCCTGAATGTAGAGCACCTTCCAGTCGCCGCCCTCATACACCCACACTTCACCGAAAATGCTGTCTGACTTCGCCAGCAGTCCCCCGGACTTGCCCTCGTAGTGCGCCGAATAGGTTACCAGCGCGCTGTGCGCGCCCAGCGATTTCAGGGCAAAATCCCGCAATACGTAGCTGGTGAGTTCAAAGTCGTCGACCATCGCGAGTTCGGCTTTCTTGTCGCCAAAACCGCTGCCGCCTTCTTCCATCTCGCGGAAACCCTCGGCCAGCGCGGCCCCGAGTCCCGTCTTGTTCTTGTCCTTGAAATCTTCCCACACTTTCCGGACCTTCGCTTCCACGGCGGGCATGCCCGAGCTCGTCTTGCCAGCCGGATGCTGCATTTCCTGCGCCGTTGCCGCCGCTGTCAGCAATAACAGGAAGGCAACGGGGGTGAAAATGGCTTTCATGAATATCTCCTGAAGTAAAGCGCATGCGACGCTATCATCTGAACAGTGCCAAGTCAAAAGGCCTGCGTCGACCGGGTTCGTGAAACTCCTGTGCCGATTATCAGCGGGAGGAGTTCACCGCAGCGTCTGCACTTCCACCGAAAGCACGCCCGGCAGGTCGCGAACAATCGGATTCCAGCTGTCTCCGGCGTCGGCCGAGGCGTAGACCTGGCCGCCCGTCGTCCCGAAATAAATGCCGCATTCATCCAGCGAGTCGACGGCCATGGCGTCGCGCAACACGTTGACGTAGCAGTTCGCCTGCGGCAGGCCGTTGGTGAGCGCTTCCCATTCGTTGCCGCCGGTGCGGCTGCGGTAGACTCGCAGCTTGCCCTCGTGGACGTAATGCTCGCTATCGCTCTTGATGGGCACGACGTAAACCGTTTCCGGCTCGTGCGCGTGCACGTCGATGACGAATCCGAAATCCGTGGGTAAATTTCCGCTGATCTTGTTCCACTGGTCGCCCGCGTTGTCCGAGCGCATCACGTCCCAGTGCTTCTGCATGAACAGCACTCCGGGGCGCGACGGGTTCATCGCGATGTGATGCACGCAGTGGCCTACCTCGGCGGTCGGGTTCGGAATGTATTTCGAGTAGAGTCCCTGGTTGATCGGCTTCCAGCTCTTGCCTCCGTCGTCGGTGCGAAACGCTCCCGCCGCGGAAATCGCAATATACATGCGGTCGGGGTTGCTGGGATCGAGAATGATGGTGTGCAGGCACATCCCTCCGGCGCCAGGCTGCCACTTCGGCCCTGTGCCGTGGCCGCGCAGGCCGGGGAGTTCGTGCCAGTTCTCACCGCCGTCCGTTGAGCGAAATAGCGCCGCGTCCTCCACTCCGGCGTACACCGTATTGGGGTCGGTCAGCGACGGCTCCAGATGCCAGACCCGCTTGAACTCCCAGGGATGTTGCGTGCCGTCATAAAACTGGTGCGTGGTCAGTGGCGCGCCGGTTTCCGGCGAAACGTCATAGACGAATTTATTGCTGTCAGACTTGGGCGGGCCGGGAACTGCGGGCACGCCCGGCGGAGTTCCAGGCTGGTGCCAGGTTTTTCCGCCGTCGTCAGAACGCTGCATGATTTGTCCGAACCAGCCGCTGGTTTGCGATGCGTAAATGCGATTGGGATCGGCAGGCGAGCCTTTGAGATGATAAATCTCCCAGCCCGCGAAGTGCGGGCCGCTGACCTCCCAGTTCTGGCGCTTGCCATCGGCGGTCAGAATGAATGCGCCTTTGCGCGTGCCCACCAGGACTCGTACCTTGCTCATGCGGGACTCCTCGTTAACGCGAAATAGTCCTGAGATTCTATCCGAGGGGACGATGCCAGAGTCAACCGCCCAATTTGCCAGTCAGATGGACCGCAGCTAGGGGTGATTTAGGTCACGGCCAGGGGGTTCGCGGCTGAGGTAGTCTGCCTGCATGCGAGAATCAAATGTCGACATGTGCGCGAAGCGCGCCTTGTGGCGCACACTCGCGGCGCTGCTCTTAGCAGTCACAACAACGGGCTGTGCTGTTCGACGAGCACCTTCGCCGGATGTTCTCAAAGATGCCGCCGTCCGAGGGTTCATCGACCTGCAGCCAGGTTGGCGCATAAAGGTCGTCACACCGATCCTCAAATCTGGAGGATATTTCCCCAACATTGCCGCGGAAAAGGAACAAGGCAATATCGTCATACTCTCGTCGGACGCGGACCTCGTCGGATATGAGACCTCGTACTACAGCGTCAAGCAACGGAAGGATCAGGGAGTGAAAGTCGAAATTGCTTCCGTTTTGCTCACTAAGGAAAGCAAGACCACGAGACAAGACCAGCCTGTGTTGCAGCTGTTTAATCTCCCAAGTACTGTTCGGTTCGTCCGCTTGTTATATCTGCTGCGAGTGAGCGGAGCAGATCACGACATGGCGATTGCAGGAGCTAATACTCCCGGCGTTCTGGACGAGGTAACCGCCAAGATACAAGCCGATCCCACCGAGCAATGCGTAGTGAGCGCCCAGAGCTATTGTAGGTGGGTTCCGAAGGGGGTCGGCGTCCGGGTCGAAAGTCCGAACTTTTGAGCGGCTCCCGCCGATCGCTGATTGCAACATCCCCCATATCTCTCATTGACCTTGACTGTTAATGTTGCGCCGCGTGGTCAGCCGCCGAGCGGTCGCGCTCGTAGACGCGCACATAGTCCACCAGCATGGTCTGCGGAAAAACCGTAGTCGCGTCGGGGTTACCGGGCCATCCGCCGCCGACCGCGACGTTGAGCAGCAGGAAAAATGGATGGTCGTAAACCCACTTCGTCCCCTGGGGCAGTTCGGCGGGAGTGCGCGTCGTGTAGAGATGCTCATCGACGTAGAAACGAATCGCGTCCGGTTGCCACTCGACGGCGAAGACGTGAAAGTCGTCGGCGAAGCGCTGGTCCGCGGGCAGTGCGAAGGGAGCGCTGATGCCGTCCTTGCCAGAATATCCCGGGCCGTGAATGGTGCCGTGGACGAGCGCGGGCTCTTTGCCGATGTTCTCCATGATGTCGATCTCGCCGCAGTTGGGCCAGCCGGGCTTGTCGACGTCGTTCCCCAGCATCCAGAAAGCAGGCCAGATTCCTTGTCCGCGAGGAATCTTGATGCGGGCCT
>JBEKWZ010000169.1:0-6733 GCA_049512555.1 Candidatus Sulfotelmatobacter sp.
GCTACCGTCAGGGGTGACCACATTCCAGCAGTTCGCGGCTCCCAGCGTCGGAACACTGGTGCTGATAGGAGATAGCGTGCCGTTGGTGGCGATTTCGTAGGATGAAATCGCCGAGCCGTTGGGCACTCCAGAAGGACCGGTCTCGGAGACCAGAGCCGCCCCGTTCGGAGCGAAACTCACTGAGAATGCGCCAGGGCCTGCACTCGGGTTCACCACGATCGGAGACATACTTTACGCATTAGGTTAACTCCAGTGGTTTTAGTCGCATGCCGCCTGATCAATAAAGCAACCGAACACACGCAGTCCTGTGCCCAGTGGTTCAAGCGCAGCGTGTGAATGAGAGCGATTCGGCCGAGAAAAAGTTACAGAGTTTGCGAATTTCTTGAGCGGAGGACAATTGCGTACACTTTGACGGACCACAACGATAAGGTTTCTGATTTTGTCACCGGTCTCGATTGTGGGTTGCTCGTGAAGGAGAGGGCGGCGCGGTGGGGTCCAGAACCGCCCGGTGATACTGTCCATACGCAGACGGTCGGTTTGTAGCTTTTTGCTGATTCGTAAATCTCATATAACCTGTGTCTTTAAGGTTGGAACGGAGAGCGGTTATGTACTCACGGACTGACAGCCGCAAGTTCAAAACCATCAGCCGGCGTGAGTTGTTGAAACTAACGCCGGTGATAGCCCTGGGCGCTTTTGCCATCCCGCAATTGCAGAAGCCACTACTCAAGGGCGGTCTTGGCTTCAGCGATTGGGCCTCGGCAAGGCTCTTCCGCTCCGGCCATTTGGCGCCTACATTTGCTGACTCAGAGCTGACCCCTCTCGATAAGTTCCCGATTAACGACTACGACGTCGATGATCCTCAAGTGGATTTCGACAAGTGGACTCTCACCGTGACGGGCGCGGTACAAAAGCCAGGAGATTACACACTGGCGCAGATTCAGGCTTTGCCCAAGTTTACGCAAAACACACGGCACGTTTGCGTCGAGGGATGGGACGTGATTGGCCGGTTCGGCGGCGCGCGCCTCTCCGACTTCCTCAAGATGATCGGCGCTGATCCAACCGCCCGCTTCGTGACCGTCGAATGCGCGGATGACTATTACGAGTCGCTCGACATGGCGACCGCCGTGCATCCGCAGTCTTTGCTCTGCTACGAAATGTACGGCCAGTCGCTGACCCGCGAACACGGCGCTCCGCTGCGTCTGAGCGTTCCCACGAAGATTGGCTACAAGCAAGCAAAGTATCTCACCGACCTTAAAGTGAGCCGTGTACTGGAAAAGGCTGGCTACTGGGAAGATCAAGGCTACTCTGAATTCTATGGTCTGTAGCGCGGAGCGATGACTATGGCAACTCGTGGGATTGAAATCGAAAACGTGAAGACACGAGAAGTAACAGAAGCGGTGTATGAACACCTTTTTGTGGTTCGCCTCTGCCACTGGGTGAACGCCGTCTCGCTGTTCGTGATGGCCGGAAGCGGTCTGCAGATCTTCCGCGCCTTTCCTAGCTTCGGAGCAAAAATCCCACAAAAGGATCTTCTCAACTGGCCCAAAGCTTTCGCGCTCGGCGGATGGCTGGGAGGCGCGCTCCAATGGCACCTCACCTTTATGTGGATCTACATCGGGACCGGACTGCTGTATATCGGCTACCAGATCTTCACTGGAAACTACAAGCAGGTGCTCTTTGTACGACGTGATCTCCCTGGCGTGTGGCCGATGGTGCGCCACTACTTCCTTTTCGGCCCCAAGCCGCCCGCCAGAGAAGCCTACAACCCGCTACAGAAGCACGCATACACTTCTGCGATCGGACTGGGCGTACTGTCGGTGCTGACCGGTCTCGCTATATGGAAACCGGTCCAGTTCTCTTGGCTAGCGTGGATCATGGGCGGCTTTCACTGGGCGCGGTTGTGGCATTTCCTGATTATGTGGGCGATGCTGGCGTTCGTGTTCGGGCATCTGGTGATGGTGGTGCTCCATGGCTGGAATAACTTCGTCTCCATGTTAACGGGATGGAAGAAGGACCCGGAATACCGATCAGAATAGTGACGGTCTGTAACTGCAGTGACGCTCACGGTGAGGAACGATGCCGGAAGAAGTGACTTCGCTGGAACCTCCAGCGAAACCATTCAACGAAGAGATGCTGATCCAGCGTATCCGGAACGGCGAGCACGATCTCTTCTACGAGCTGATCCGGCCTTACGAAAGGCGCGTGTACTCTGCGGCCTTTGCCATCTTGCGCAATGAGGCCGATGCCGAAGACGTGGCCCAGGAGGCGATGCTGAAAGCCTTTAAGCACATCCGGCAGTTCCGTGCGGAGGCGCGGTTCAGCACCTGGTTGACCCAGATCACCATTAACGAGGCGCGTATGTGGAGGAGGAAAGAACACGCCAACATTATGGAGCCGATCGTTGACCGTCAGGACGAGGAAGGCAACTATACTCCCCGCGACTTTGCCGACTGGCGCGAAATCCCTTTGGAGACTCTGGAACGCAAGGAAGTCCGGCAGAAGCTGGCCGAAGCGTTGGCCTCGCTCGGAGAGAAGTACCGCGAAACGTTTGTCCTGCGCGATATGCAGCACTTGAGCATCGAAGAGACCGCCAAGGCTCTCGGGATCTCAAGCGCATCGGTCAAGACGCGCTTGCTCCGGGCGCGACTGATGCTGCGCGATCTGCTGGCGCCGGGGTTCGGCGGTAGCTGGAGCAGTAAGCTGTTTCTTGCGAAGGGGACGAAGCCATGGTAGTCAGCTGCGAAGAAGTGTGGCGGGAGATCTCGAATTACCTTGAAGGTGAAGTCGATGCAAGCCTGCGCGCTGCCATGGAAGACCATCTCCGTGGCTGCAAGCACTGCACAGCTGTGCTTGACGGTATGCGTAATGTGGTTCAGCTGTACGGCGACGAAAGGATGTTCGAAGTGCCGCTGGGGTTCAGCCACCGATTGCACCGGAGACTGGAAGAAAATATGCCTGGTAACCGCCGAAGCTTTCTCGGATGGATGGTCGCCGCCGCTGCGGCAGTCCTGGTCGCCGGCAGTTTCGAGGTGGCTAGATCTTCGGTCTTCAGCCGTCCAGAACTGCGTTCAGAACATGCACAGCCCGGTGCTGGCGTGCCCCCGGATATGTTGGTGATCGTTTCGGGGGATGGAAAGACTTTTCACGCAGCTGGGTGTCCCTTCATCCACGACAAAGCCCACATTCAGACAATCCAGGCCCGGGAAGCGTTGCGACAGGGATATGCCCCTTGCGTCCGCTGCATGAAAAAGTATCTGACTGCCTGATCTCAGCTTGTGCCAATCGGCGGGCCTTCGCTCGAGAAGACCAGTGCATTAAGAGCGGGCGCAGGGTGTTCTGAATTGGGCCGAGGGGAAGGCTCAAGGTAGTCGGTGATATTGCCCGCACCAGCTACCCTGAACTCGAACTTGAAGAACGCAGGCGGGTGCTAATTCTGCTTCATGCTGTCGTCGTGCTTCATGTTGTCGTCTTTCTTCATGTCGTCCTTCTTCATGCTGTCGCCCTGTTTCATACTGTCGTCCTTCTTCGCCTTCTTCTTGGACTTCTTGTCCTTCTTCATGTCGTCTTTCTTCATGCTGTCGCCCTGTTTCATGCTGTCGTCCTGTTTCATGCTGTCGCCCTGTTTCATGCTGTCGCCCTGTTTCATGCTGTCCTGCTTCATGGCATCGCCAGACTGTGCAAAAGCCGAAAACGACACTGCCAGAAGACACATTGCCATCAACCTGCGAATCATCTTGTTCATGAACTTTTCTCCTATTCACGTTCGAATTGACGCCCAGGAACCTGGGCGCATACATGGGATGTGAAGCACCATGGAAAGTTACAAGATCCTTCCTCCAAATTGTGCCTTCGGATGGTCCCCCAGTTGGTACTCATAAGACAGCAAGACTTCTCCGCTGCCTTGTGACTTCTTGCCGATTCGTCCATCTATGTAATGTGTGGATGAAGCGACCAGTCTTTCTTGCACACGTCCAGCAACTTTCCGGTGTGTCGCGAATCTCATGTACAGTTCTTCGTCCCTCCTGGGTTGGAGCCCATAATTCGTAAGGAGTCACGGTGAGTAAAGAAAACCCGCACGCGCCATCCGTCGATCCGGTCGCGGCCGACGTGCAGTTGGTACGCGCCGCCCGTGCAAAACTGATTGAAGAAACAGGTTATCGCTCATTGACCTATTCACTGTCGTTATTGGGAAAGTCGAGATTCTCAGTGACCAATTGCCCAGCATCCATCGGCAAGAGTTGGCAGCCATCCGTGTGGCCGCCATGAAAGGCGTGGAGTTCAACAAGCGGCTGTTTGTGGCCGCAGAGGAGTGCCGCCGTGAAATCGGCGCCTCGGTGAGTAGCGTACGGAGTGCTTCCCCGCCCACGCCAGATCGGTAGCGCTCTTCTATCAAAACTCCGACAGCTAGGCCATTCTCTTAGCTATCTCGGAACATGGTTTGCCGCCGTGACCTTCCTCCCAACCCACATAGAGGCTAGCCTATGACTGAGCAGACTTCGGGGAAGGGCTGTTCGAACGAGCGTCTCACGACTAAGAGTCGGAGACGCTTTCGTTTTGCTGCACATCAGGAGTGGCCTCCAAATGTGAACCGCACCAAAGCCGTTTGCTTTTACGGTATTCCGCTGCAGGTCTGGCAACACCGCGCTCGTTTTTACGGATTGATTGGTCATGGGTGCTGCATCGGCATATATTCAGCGCATGGGGTCCGACGTCGGGCGTAAGGCGCGAGGGTTCACCGCGATAGGCATTTTCTTGTTCTTTGGAGCGGTTATGGCAGGTCTCGCCGCAATCACTCTCCTTTGGCGAGGGACACCACTTGATCGTCTCTGGGTTCTCAATCGGATGGCGTACAAGCGGCTCGTGCCTATGGGCCGTGCCGTTGGGATTCTGTTCCTCCTGCTCAGCGGGGCCCTCACCACGGCAGGAATCGGGTGGTTCCGACGCCGCCCTTGGGGATGGAGACCCGCAGTTGTAATCATCGCCACGCAGGTTGTAGGGGATCTCGTTAATTGCATCAGAGGAGACTTGCTGCTGGGTGGAACTGGTGTCATTATCGCTGGCGCACTATTGCTGTTTCTCTTGCGGCCAAAGATCAGAGGCAGCTTTGCCTAGAATCTCTTCCGAAGAAATTCAAAAACGACATAGCCAATGAGCCCGGCTGTCGCGGCAATTTCGAAATTGGCAATAGTGAAGACATCTTCGATTGCCCACACTGCACCCCTCTTCACCCCCATACCTGAACGCTCAAATTCCCCCATCAAAAGATTGGAATAAAACAGGAAGATGATAAAGCTTACCTCGATGACCGCCCTCCAGATATTTTTCTTCATGGCAAGAATCATCCCCTTGGTCGCTTCGATTGGTGAGAGACGAGAAGCTCTTCTGGATAATGTGGCTGAGCGGCCTGCATCGTTGTCCGTTCCAGTTGTGAGAATACTAGGCGGTTTCGTATCAGTTATCCGGCAGAGACAGCCTACCCCGGTGAGCCTCGCCTTCGAAGGCCGGTAAGCTCAAGCCCGATCACGTGCGCTAACACCGAATGCATCCAAGACATCGCGCAGGGTCAGGATACCTTCCAACTTGTGAACATCACCACGGTTCACCACTGGCAGGATTTCGATCTGGTTTGTGCCCATTAGCTCGAGCGCCAAATCAAGCCCTTGGTCGGGGTGGACGTGCGGAAAAATCAGCGCATCCACCAGTTCGCCGACCTTCTTATCCGCGCCTTCCGCCCGCTCTCGCTCCAGCCTCGCAAAGTTGATAACACCAATGACACCTCGTCGATCCATCACCAGCCACGATCGGAATTCACTCGATCGAACCTCCTCCAGCGCCTCCCGAACCGTGATCTCGGCGGGCAGCAACTGGCTCGCAATCTGCATGATTCCTACTACCTGACGTTGACCATGTCGTAGGCGCGTCTTCGCCGTCGGCAGGTGTATGCCGTCCTGCGCGGCCAGCGCTTCGTAGATGGGCTCGTGCTGTAATCGTGAAGCGATGAAAAGACTCACCAGATTAGCAATCATCAGCGGGACGATCACCGCATAGTCCTGTGTCATCTCAAAGATCATCAGTACCGAGGTCATAGGAGCACGCACGATCCCCGCGAAGACCGCGCCCATCCCGACCAGCGCGTAGGCGCCTGGCGTCGCGGTGTAAGCGGGGAACCAATGATGCGCCACCGTCCCCACCGTACCTCCCAACATGGCGCCGATGAACAGGGCGGGGCCGAAGATACCGCCTGCGTTGCCCGAAGCATAGCTGGTGGTAACGGTGAAAAGTTTCAGAACCACCAGCAGCAACATCAGATTGAACGCCATCTTTCCGTTCAACGCGTCGCCGACAAACCCATAACCGACGCCCAGAACCTGCGGGACAAACCAGCCTATCAGTCCGACCAGCAACCCGCCCGCTACGGGTTGGAACCAGACCGTCTTCTGCGGGAAACGCAGGAAGCGCATCCGCATTCCCAGCAAGAGCCTCGCGAAGGCCGCCGAAACCACACCGCCAGCTACTCCGAGCACCGCATAGACCGCAAACTCTGCCGGATGGACTAGTTGATATTGCGGAACTTTGAAGAGAGGATGATTGCCGAGAAACACGCGCAGAACCACCCAGGCAGTCGCCGAGGCCAGCACCACCGCGCCCATCACCGGCGCGTTGAGATCGCCCACGATCTCCTCTAGCGCAAACAGTACCGCTGCCAGAGGCGTGTTAAACGCGGCTGCAATCG
>JBEKWZ010000170.1:0-6729 GCA_049512555.1 Candidatus Sulfotelmatobacter sp.
AGCCAGAGCATTGGTACGCGTGTGGCCAAATGCGATCCGAGTAGGCCTCCGGGAATGGAGCCGATCAATAGCGCAACGACCAGTCTGGAATCTACGTTGCCCGCCTTGAATTGAAGCCACCCCGTCACGCCGAAGAGTACGACCGCATGCACCACGTCAGTTCCGACATTGATCTTGGGCGGGAAACTGTAGAACAAGAGGAGCAGCATCATAATGATGCTGCCCGAACCCACCGAGGTGAGGCCCACAACGAAACCCACGGTGAGGCCGATGATCGCCATCCCCGCGAAACCCTTCATGGACGGCGCACGATTCGCGACTCGCTCTTCGATTCGTTTCTGCAGGAGCAGCATCGTGGGAATCACGAGGAGCAGCACACCTACTGCCGTCTTGATAAAGGTATTCACCCCGTTTCCGTAGAGGAGACGGATGTAGATCAGAAGCTTGACTCCAGCGAAGGAGCCGGGAATGCTTCCCAGCGCCAAAGCTAGGACAACTTTCCGGCGGACCGTTTCATTTTTCAGGTGGAGCAGTCCGGCCGGGATTTTAGTGAAGAATTGAAATAGCGCGTCGGAACCGACTGCCACGATGGGCGAGTAACCCAAACCGAAGATTAGAACAGGGAGCATGAGAACACCGCCCCCCACCCCGGTCATGCCGATGAGGACGCCCACAACAAATCCAGCCAGAATTTTGGCCGCTAGCAGTGGCATAGTCGATTCTTCTTCGCTCTAAGCTTTTCCGTTGACGCCGATGAAGCCTTCTCGCTCCAGGTGCAGAATGATTTCCTGCGCGGCTTCCTCGGCCGACAGTTCGCCGGTATTGATGGTTACGTCGGCATCAGTCGGGGCTTCGTAAGGATCAGAGATCCCCGTGAATTCCTTGAGAATGCCGGCCCGCGCCTTGGCATACAGGCCCTTGCGGTCGCGCTGCTCGCAGACTTCGACCGTGGTCGCGATATGCACCAGGATGAAGCCGCCGAAGGGCTCGATCAGTTGCCGCACATGTTTGCGGGTCGCGTCATAGGGGGCGATGGGCGCGCAAATCGCGATGCCGCCGTTCTTGGTGATTTCCGAAGCGACATATCCGATGCGGCGAATGTTGATGTCGCGATGCTCTTTCGAGAATCCCAGTTCCGACGAAAGATGCTTGCGCACCAGGTCACCGTCGAGCAACGTCACCGGACGGCCGCCGACTTCCAGAAACTTTGTCATCAGCACGTTGGCGATGGTGGATTTGCCCGAACCCGAGAGTCCGGTAAAGAAGATGGTCACGCCCTGCTTGGCGCGGGGCGGAAAGCTGCGCCGCAGTTCCTGAACAACTTCCGGATAGGTGAACCACGCGGGAATGTCGCGGCCTTCGTTTAGACGGCTGCGCAATTCCGTGCCCGAAATATTCAGAACCTTGTCGCCTTTCTTGACTTCATCGTCGGGAACGTAGCGGTCTTCATCTTCCAGGTACACCATCATGCTGAAAGGCACCATGGTGACGCCGATGTCGGCCTCGTGCTTTTTGAAAGTTTCCTGCGCTTCATACGGACCGTAGAACGGCTTCTTGGTTTCAGGATCGGAGCCCGGTCCAGCGTGATCGCGGCCCACGATGAGGTGGGTGCAGCCGTGATTCTTGCGAATCAGGGCGTGCCAGATGGCTTCGCGAGGTCCGCCCATGCGCATAGCCAAGGGCAGCAGCGACAGCTTCTGAGTGCCTTGGGGATACTTCGAACTCAGCAACTGATAGCAGCGCACTCGAGTGTAATAGTCCACGTCTCCAGGCTTCGTCATTCCGACGACAGGATGGATCAAAAGGTTGGCTTCAACTTGCTTGGCCGCACGGAAAGTGAGCTCCACGTGAGCGCGGTGCATTGGGTTGCGGGTCTGGAACGCAACCACCCGCCGCCATCCGAGGCGCACGAACTCAGCGCGCAATTCCGCCGGCGTGAAACGTAGGGTACGGAAATCATAATGCGACGGCGCTTGCAGACCCTCCACGCGCCCGCCCAGATACCAGGGGTTCGCCTTGTTCATGGTGTAGTCGGCGCCGGGATGAGCCTTGCTGGTGCTGTTGAATACTGCCTTGGCTTCGGCCGCCCGGTCGGGCTGCCAGACTTCTTCGACGTGCAAGACGCCGAGCATGACGCCTTCGGCATCGCGCAGCGCGACTTTGCTGCTGCCGGGTGTGAGCTTCTTGGCAAATTCTTCAGTCACGTCGAGCGTGATCGGCATGGGCCAGAGAATTCCGCTGGCCAGCCGCATGTTGTGGCAAACACCTTCGTAATCGGCTTTAGTCATAAAGCCGCGCAGAGGAGAGAAGCCTCCGCTCATGAGCAGTTCGAGATCGCAAACTTGCCGTGCAGTAAGGTCCCAGGATGGCCACTCGCGCGAGTGGGCCTTCAGTTCTGCAGCTTTTTCCGATGAGGTAACAAGATTGATGAGTTCGCCGCCGTGCGGAGCGATCAAATGACTGGTCGAAGCAGACAAGTGCGTGAACCTCCAAGGTTCGTTGATTTTGGATTTACTGCCTGCAAAATTTAAGTCTCACAGAAGGAATCAATGAAGACTTCCGGACTGCCAATCGGGGGGACACAGGAACAGATTACAAATTTTCAGCGGGCCAATGACCCTGATTAGCCATAGTGTACACCACTAAGATTGCACTCTGAAGTGCGCGCAAGTGCAGTGCCGAAGGGCTTTAGTTATTGTACTGTAAATTGATAAAGATAAAGGGAAAAGCTTGAGATTTCCGCTCTGCGCTCGGCATCACCTCTGTGCTCGTGTGCAAATCGTTGCGCAGAATGAGGATAACTTCCGCTCCTGCGTGGGTTGTGCGCAAGATCTTGCGAGAACCGAGTCGGACTGAATCTGTGACCAACTTTCGTGGAGCCCCGGACGCCCTCGTCCGGGGGGCGGCGCCCAGCGGACGGGGCGTCCGCCGCTCCATGATTGTCCAGCCGAGACTCCCGTCTCGGTTAAACTGCAAATAGGTCCGGCAACAGGCATCTTCGCCGCATGCATGAGAGATTTGGCCAAAAAAGCGATTCTTGCCAGCGGCGCGTTGCGGCTTGCCGGAGATTTGCATGCTCCCTCTGCGGCAATTCTGATGTACCACTCAGTCCTACCCGATCCTGCTGCGCAGGCCGACTCTCTCGGCGGTATCATCCATTCGGAAGTTGAATTTCGCGCGCAGATGGAACTGCTCGCGCGTGAGTTTCATCCCCTCAGTCTCGACGAGATGGTCAAACGTTTCCATGCCGGCGAGGATTTGCCCAAGCGCTGTGTGGTCGTCACTTTCGATGATGGCTACGCCGACAACTACGAAGTTGCGATGCCCATCCTCGATCGGTTCTCCATTCCGGCGGCGTTCTACGCGACGGTGGACTGCATCGAAAACAAAAAGCTGCCGTGGCCCAGCCGTTTGCGGTTTGCTTTTCGCAAGACGAGGCTGACCGCGTGGAGCGATCCGCTTTCCAAATCGTGGAACCTCAGTGATCCACCGCACCGCGAGCAGGCATATCTGGCGGCTTGCGACGCCTGCTGTCAACTCAGCGGTCCGGCGCAGGAGGAGTTCGTCAAGCGCATCGAGCAGGAGTTGATGACTTGCCTGCCCGTCGAATTGGGCGCGCTCATGATGACCTATGAGCAGTTGCGCGGGCTGACGCTTCACGGACACGTCGTCGGTTCCCACACCATGACGCATCCGAATATGGCCCAGGTGAAGCCGGAGGACGCGTACCGCGAGCTTGCCGAATCGAAGCAGCGGCTCGAACAGCAGCTGGGCATGCCGATTAACCATTTCTCCTACCCGTGTCCGGCGCTCTCTCCGCATTGGAGTGAACGCACGGTCGAGCAGAGCCGCGCCCTGGGCTACGAGACTGCAGTCACCACCGACAGCGGGCTGGCGCGCCGGGGCGACAATCTGCTCTGTTTGAAACGGCTGCGTCCCACCAAGACGCAACCTGGCCTGCGCTGGAACCTCGAAAGCGCTTTTGCGGGGCGAGCGGTTTAATTAGACTGAGACGGGTTCAGCGCTGATACCAAGGACGAAAGATTGGCAAGAATATTGGTTTTGGACGGGCACAGCGCAGCCGCATTAGCGATCACGCGGTCCGCTGGAAGGGCCGGGCATTGGGTCGCAGTCGGCGCCAACCGGGGTGTTTTCGCCGCGGCGCAACTCTCGCGATATTGCAATATCGCATTTGACTACCCCGTATCCACTAGCGCCGCCGCTGCCTTTGTGGACTCGGTTCTCGGGTTCGTGCGTGCCCATGCCGTCGATCTCATTATCCCCGTGACCGATTGGACTCTGGGGCCGCTCTCTGCACAGCGTGAAAAGGCTTCCGGAGTCTGCCGGATTGCGATGCCGTCGCGGGAGGCGCTTGAGTTTGCGTCCGATAAATACCGCACGATCCAGTTAGCCGAAAAGATTGGCATCAGCGTTCCAAGAACCGTCCTCGCTCGGTCAATCGGAGATCTGCCGCAGTGCCAAGACAAAGACGGCCCGTTCCCCGTGGTCGTGAAGGATCGCTTCTCCGTGCGCTGGGCCAATGACAAAGCCGTGTTCGGATCGGTGAGCTACGCTTATACGGCCGCCGAACTGGAGAAGAAAGTGGCGGATCGCGTACGGATCGCGGGCGATGTTCTGGTCCAGGAATTCAGGTCGGGAGCAGGATTCGGTTTTTCGTGTTTCATGGTTGGAGGAAAAGCGTTCCTGCCGTTTCAGTGGCAGAGAGTCCGCGAAGTGGACCCGCGCGGATCGGCCAGCAGCGCCAGAAAATCCGTCGCCTTGGATCCGGCTCTGTCCTCCCGCAGCGTGCAACTCATCCGGGAAATGGGCTTTGAGGGAATCGCGATGGTTGAATACAAGCAGGCTCGCGACGGCAATCTTACATTGATGGAGATCAATGGACGGCCCTGGGGTTCGATTGGCCTGCCCATCGCCTGCGGAATCGACTACCCGCGGCATCTCATTCAATGGTGCCTCGAGGGTACGCTGCCACCAGAAAATATTTCCTATCGCGAGAACGTTATGTGCCGCCGCGTCGTCGGCGAATTGACACACCTCAGCAATCTTCGCGCTGGAACTCCACAAAATTGGCCGGGGACTTACCCGAATCTTTGGACCAGCCTCGTCACCATGGCCGTGCCCTGGCTTCCGGGCATGTGCTACGACGACGTGTGGCTGTCAGACCTGCGGCCGGGAATTGCCGGAATTCGCCACTGGTTTCAGACTCGTTTGAAAGCGAAAAAAACCTAGGGACTGGGTGAGCCAGAGAAGGCAGATCAGAGTTTACCCACGGTTTGCTCTTTCGCGGGCGCGGAAGACAAGACGGTTGCGGCCGTCAGGTTGTGCACGCAGGTTCGCAACTGCATCGCGCAGAACCGCGTCGTGTCCACATCTCCGAGATAGGGGTCGGGAATTTCGCGGTATTGCCATGGACCCTCGGCGTACGCGCTCAACATGAAAATTTTTTCCTTGAACTCCGGATACAGCGTCAGCAGCTCAGCTTTGTTTTGAAAATCCATGGCCAGGACGCAGTCTGCTTGTTCCACCATCTCGCGCGTTAGCGGCTTGGCCCTGTGTTCAGCTAATGAGATGCCTAAATCTTCGGAAGCCTGCTGAGCCCAGGGATGCGCTTCGCGGCCGGCAAGGGCGTGCAGACCGGCGGAGACGATGTGGACTGATTGCGCGATCCCGGCCTCGGTTAACTCGCGCCTCATCAGAAATTCCGCCATGGCGCTGCGCATGATATTGCCGAAGCAGACAAAAACAAACGACCGGGCGGAGGCTGAAACCCTGCGCTGCTGGGCGGCTCGCACTCCCAGCACATCGAACAGACGCAGGCTGGCGTAAATCCGCCCGGCCCCAGGTCCAAGGCGGAGAACGATGCTGCGTTGTTTGAGCAAGAAATCCGGAATGAATTTCCGCAGCAAATCTTTCGTCGTTGTCGTGGTGGCGGCCGGAGTCTCGTTCGTCATGGCCGGCCTTGCTGGGAAACCGTCTCGGAGACCGCGGTCCGCGTCGAAACCAAATCGTATCCCAGTTCTTGCATCAGGCCGCCCCATGCCGATTCGATGGTCTCAACAGACTCGGGGTCAAGCTGTGTTTTCCAACCTCCCGACGTAGCCGAGCGGACGAAAGGTTTGTCGCTGCGCGTGCCTCTTGTGAGTACCCAGCTGCTGGCATCCTGTTTCTCGAGCGCCCGCATGTTTTCGGCAGAGCTCAGCTCGATGGTCCGCCGCAGCGCTTCCGGATTGGAATCGATCTTGCGAAATGAACAGCGATCCAGGAAAGCGACGACGCTGGAGAGCGCGCCCGCCGTGTCGCGCTTCATATCCTCGTAGCGCATCAGCAGAAACCCGGGATCGCTCTTGCGCACCGCCGTCCAGCTTAGTACATTGTCGCGCCAGGAGCCAAACTTGGGATCAAACTCGCCCGCGATAAAGCGGGGCACAAACTGGATCATGGGATAGTCGTCGGGAATGTTTCGCGCCTTCACATTGTGGTGATAAAAGGAGACAGCCACGTCCCGCGGGTCGCGCACAATGTAGATCACTCTTGGGTAGTGCGGCTGAAAGCATTCATGGCTTTTCAGCATGCGCGGGCGCAGGAGTTGCCGCAGGAATCGATCACGATTGAAATAGATTTCCGGAATCCTGGACTCGATGTTGGAAAACGTGACGAGATCATTCTGGTCGATCAAATTCCCCAAAAGAAAGCGCGTCCACGTGTTGC
>JBEKWZ010000171.1:0-6701 GCA_049512555.1 Candidatus Sulfotelmatobacter sp.
ACGTGGGGACGTGCTCCAGCAGCCAGATGTAGGCGGTGTAGCCGATCCAGGAGCCGCAGACGACGAGGTAGAGAGTGGCGCTGATGCCGCGTGCGGTCCAGACGACGCGGGAGAGGTCGCCGGCGATGAGCGCGAAAATAAAGTTGCCCGCTCCGGCCGCGGTGACTTGCCAGGCGGTGGCGCTGAACACGTCCATGCCGGACTGCCAGCGCTTCGACAAGACTGACCCGAGGGCCCAGGAGAACGAGCCGGCGACCAAGCTGAGCGAGGCCCAGAATTCGCGACGCCCCATGCTGCCGGCCTGCAACTGCGGCCAGACTAAAACAAAAAGTCCGACGATGCCGAGCGCCAGGCCCGCCTTGCCGCGTCTGGAAATGTGGTGGTCGCCCAGAAGGAGCGAATCGAGGACCAGAAACCACAGCGGGGTGATGGCGATGATCAGCGCGGCCAGACCCGAGGAGACGGCGAGTTCGGCATATGACAGCGTGAGGTTGCCGCCCATGAGCAGCAGCAGGCCTACCACTGCCGCGGACGCGATTTGTTTTGGAGAATAAAAAATCTTGCGCCCGGTGGCGGCACACACGGCCAGCATGATTGTGCCGGCAATCGAAAACCGCACGCCGCACATGAGCGCAGGAGGAATGCTCTGCACCGCGACGTCGATGGCGAGATAGGTCGAGCCCCAGAACAGGTAGACGAGTCCGAAGGCAAGAATCACCATCCATGGGCGTGGGCGCTGAGCAGATTGCATGGGCGTGAGAAACAGGGGTAACTTAAAAGATATCAGACGACGCGGAGGAGGATTGGATTCTAAAGTTGGGGAGAGGTCAAACGCGCAATGGCTATTTCCCGCCAGCTAGTGGGTGGACACCCGTTGGACAGCAGGTTCCCGCACCCAGACTGGCCCTTCAAAATCTACATTCACAGAGATCGACATTTTGCACACCCCGCAATTGTGCCGAGAATCACGGTACGCAACAAGCTTCCGTAGTGCTCTTTCATCCAGAGTTGTGCTGCCCGAGGAGCGCAGCAGTTTAGCGTTGCTGACTAGCCCGCTCGGAGCAACTTCAAAAGAAACCAAAGGACGGCAGGTCAGGTTCTTCATCTCAGCTGCAGTGGCCTTCACCGCCTGCAGAGCGATGCCGCTAACGGCACATGGTGGATGGTCCTGGATGACGGACCATTTCCCATTTGCGCTTTCCAGATTGACCGCGAGACCGAGGCTGCACTCAGCGGTGACCATACTTAACGGCGTCGGTACGCGCGGCGGACTGCCAACACTCAGCTCAGAGGGAGTCAGTCGGAGGAGAGCAAAATGACGAATAACTGCCGCGCAGGCGACGGCTGCAACAAGCACGACGACCCAAAGACCGTGGCTTCTCATTGATCTCTACCCAAGTAGACACCACATGCCACGGTGCAGTTCCCCCTGAACTTCGCAACCGTCGTCAATAATCAAAGGCGCTTACGCGGCTCCGGCCCTTCACAAAGTGCGCGAAGGACGGGGCGCTCCCGGGCTATGGTGGTGCCGGTGAAATCAAAGGCCTGGGGTATCCCCTCGGACGTATGATTATCTGAGGAGCAGGACCCGTGACCACGCGTCGAGCCGAGATTCGCTCAACCAAACCACGTAAAGCCAAGCTACACACACGGCCCGAGGTTCGCAGACAACTCGGGCGAGCCGCAGTGCGGACGTTTGCGGCCAATGAGCGGATGAACCAAGTGCTGATCGAACATCTGGACCCAGCGGCATGGACAGCCAAACTGACGACGGCGAAAGGACCGTCAGCCAAACCGCCCGGCAAGGCCCGCACGATTGTGGCGATCTTCACGCACATGCACAATATGCGCAGGAAGTGGGTGCGGCTGACGGCTCCGCACTTGAAGGTTCTGGCGCAACTTGATCGCGCACACTGCACGCCGCAGCAAGCGCGCGCAGGATTGGCGGAGAGCGCCACTCGCTGCGAGGAGATGCTGGCCGAAGCGCTCGGCGGGGAGGGCCGGGTCGAGAAATTTCTTCGCGATGGCTGGGCGCGGCCCTGGCCGGTGGGCGTGGAAATGCTGTGCTACATGCTGGCTCACGAAGCCCACCATCGTGGGCAGGTGTGCATGCTGGCTCATCAGATGGGATTCCCGCTGCCGATTGCGGTGACGTCGGGACTCTGGAATTGGGAGAGGCTGTGGAGGGAATGCGGGGCTCCCGGCGGTCCGGGCTCCGACTCTTGAGGCCATTTGGGAGTGGCGCTGTCCAGGAAGCGGTCTGCACGCAGTGAAATGGGATCGCTACGAAGCTATCCGTAGAGACGTTGCTTGCAACGTCCCGGGCGGTGGCACCGGCGCTGTCGGCAAGACGCAGCAAGCTGCGTCTCTACGAATGTTTTGGCTTGCACCCTCATCCATTCGTTACTAAAGAGGGGGTTACGGCTTGCGGACCTTCCGGCTATAATCAATCAGTGATGTTGACGGTTTGCGATGCTGCGCAACAAATCCAATTCGGCCGTGCCCAACTCGCGTCGGGCTTACTCATCGCGGGCCGAGTGCTGGCTGCACTGCCTGGTGTGCCCGCGGCGATACCGGGCGAATCTGCCGTCGCGATTGCGTCCTAGCCTGTTCGGCAGCGATTAATTCCTTCACCCTCCTTCTGATTCGCTTTGGACTGCGTGCGTCCGAACCAGGACTCGCGCGTTTCGAGGCTGCCTTTCCTGACAACGGGCAACTGACTACTGACAGTTGCTAGCGGAGGATTTCATGACTACGAAAACAATGTCCATCGGCCCGAAGATCAAGACCGCCCTGCCCGGGCCCAACGCCCAGCGCGTGCTGGAGGGCGATGAGAAATATATTTCGCCGTCGTATACGCGTTCGTATCCGCTGGTCGCCAAGAGCGGGCGCGGCATCGTCGTGACCGATGTTGACGGCAACGAGTTTTTCGATTTTTCCGCCGGCATTGCCGTGACTTCGACCGGACATTGCCATCCCCATGTGGTGGCCGCGATTCAGAAGCAGGCGGGCGAACTGATCCACATGTCGGGCACCGATTTCTATTACGAGAGCATGGTCGACCTGGCGGCGCGGCTATCGAAGATTGCGCCCATGCCCGGCCCGCACCGCATTTACTACGGCAACTCCGGAGCGGAGGCGGTCGAGTGCGCGCTCAAGCTGGCGCGCTACCACACCAAGCGGCAGCATGTGATCGCGTTCTTTGGCGCGTTTCACGGGCGGACCATGGGTGCGCTGTCGCTGACGGCGTCGAAGCCGCAGCAGCGTCGGCGGTTCGCTCCGCTGGTGCCGGGCGTGACCCATGTGCGTTATCCCGACGTGTATCGCGGCTGCGTGGGTGGTGCGCAGGATCAAGAAGCCGACAACTTTGCTCTCGGATGTGCACGCTTCATCGAAGAGAAATTGTTTAAGACCACACTGGCGCCCGAGGAAGTAGCGGCAATTTTCGTCGAGCCAGTGCAGGGCGAGGGCGGATATGTGGTGGCTCCGAAGATCTTCATGCAGGAACTGCGGCGCATCTGCGATCGTCACGGCATCATGCTGGTGGTGGACGAAGTGCAGAGTGGCATTGGACGCACCGGGAAGTGGTTTGCGGTCCAGCACACCGGAGTTGAGCCGGACATGGTTTGCATGGCCAAGGGCATCGCTTCGGGCATGCCGCTCGGCATCACGATGACGCGCGCGGAAATCATGGACTGGGTTCCGGGTTCGCACGCGTCCACTTTTGGCGGCAATCCGGTTTGCATTGCCGCGGCGCTGGCAACGCTTGACGTGATCGAGAAGGAACATTTGCTTGAGAACTCAGCTGCCGTGGGCGATCACATGATGAAGCGCATGGCCGACTGGCCGAAGAAACTGAAACTGGTGGGCGATGTGCGCGGCCGCGGCTTGATGATTGGCGTCGACATTGTTCGAGACAAGGCAACCAAGGAACATGGGAACACCGAGCGCGATCGAATTGTTGAGAAGGCGTTCGAGCGCGGCGTGCTGTTTCTGGGCTGTGGGCCGAGCTCGGTTCGCATTTGCCCGGCGCTGGTGGTCACGAAGGAAGAGGCCGACGTTGCGGTGGACGTGCTGGAAGAGTGCATTGTCGAGGTGGGCGCGGGCACCTAAGAACGCCGGGCCGGCAGTTAGAGCGGAGCTCAAGGCATCTGGATTAGCGTTTCTTCCCAGCCCGGATGCCGGCGACGCCCATGAGGCGGCCGGTTTTCCCGCGTTCGCCGCGATAGGAAAATAATAGTTCCGGGTGACAGTTGGTGCAGAGCGGGGACGCCTCGATATTTTTCTTGGGCACGCCCGCGTCCAGCAGTTGCCGTTGGTTGGCCTCGACCAGGTCGAGAAATATTTTCTTGGGCAAATCGCTGTGGCCGGGGGCGCGCGCGGTCAGAAAGAGCAGGGGATATTTTTCGCGCACGGGGTCAGAGTCTTTGACTTCGTGAAACAGGGTGGCGCCGTAGGCAAACTGCGATTCAAATTTGATGCGAACCTCTTCCCCGACTTCATAACAGCAACCACGAATGCCGGGACCGATCGCCGCTTTCAGATCGCGAGGGCGGCTGCCGAAACAGCGCTGCATCTCGCCCACACCTTTCTCGACGATGCGCTTGGCAGTTCCGCGCCAGCCCGCGTGAAATGCGCCAACGACGTGGCGTTTGGCGTCGACCACAATCACCGGCAGGCAATCAGCGGTCTGGATGGCGAGCAGCAGGCCGGGCGTTGCTGTGATCATGCCATCGCCGGTCATTTCTTCGCCAATCCGCTGCTCGGGAATCGCGTCGACGCAGTGGATTAGGTCGGAATGAATCTGGCGCAGGGTGATTAGCGGCCAGGCGGGCGTGGGTTTGGGTCGACCAGACGGACGAATGCGTCCGTCTCCACACGCGCCGAGTTCGCGGAGAAAGGTGGCGCGGTTGCGTTCGACCGCAGCGCGAGAATCGTCAGGTGTGAATCCGAGGTTGAGGTCGTCGTTGCCGTAGGGGCGCGATGATCCTCCCAGTCGCGTGGAGAAACCGTGCACCAGCCAGGGCAGAGCGCTGAGATGCTGCGCGCGGAGGATTGTGAGTTGAGTCTTGTTGGGGGCCCGGGTTGGCACAAGTCCATCTTACCTTGAAGCATGTTACCTGAATGGATTGTGTGGAGCGGACACTCCCTTCGGCTCCGCTCAGGGCAAGCTCTGTCCGCTGCTTTTGATTTTGTTTTGTTCTTGTTTTCTGGTTCCTGTGTTTCTCGCGGTCGCCTACTCCGGGAAAATCAACTGCAACAGCAAGAGCAGCGGACAGGAGTGTCCGCTCCACACGTGCTATAGTTTTATGCATGTTTGCGGACTTTACGGCCACCGATCGCTGGACTAAGAAGCCGGTGCATTGCGTATACCAGGCGATGATTGTCGCCCTGGCCACGCGGCACGCCGACGCGGTGGACATCAAGTTTCTGGTGGATGGGCGCAGAGTCTGGGTGGCGCTGCCGCATCCGGCGTGGGTGGAATATAAGAAGCGCACGGGCAAGGTCATTACCGATTCGCTGGCTGTCGAAATTGCGGGCCATTATCTGAAGGGTGCCCTGGCAGCTGGGGAAGGTATTGGGCGCGAAATGTATTCGCTGACGGTGGAGGAGGCGCTGGCGCATCTGGATGCGGTTGTGGCGGAGATGCAGGCGCAGCCGGCGTGACGCACTAGGGATGCAATATCTGCTCCAAATTGTTCCTTCGACCAAAAACCGGGTGCGGTATTACGCTCTCGTTGCTGCGCTCAGAGTATCGAGGATTGCAGAGAACTTCTCAGCCGTCGCGTCCGGCGAACTCTTCAGCAGATGTTGCCGCTCGCGGAGCGAGGTTGGTAACAGAGCAGAATCCATGTCCTCTGAAAGAACGGGGATTAGTGGCTTGCCCATGCCAATGGCGGCCCCGACTTCGAAAAAGAGGTTCGGACGTTTAATCGTGTCGGGTGTGACCAGCAACACGATAACGTTGCTTTCCCGCAATGCTTTTTCGATTCCTTCCTTCCAGGATCTCCCCGACTGAAGATCATTGGAATCAAGCCAAACTTTGACCCCGCGTTGGTGCAAAGAATTGGCAAACTCTCTTGCCCAGCCGTTGTCCGAGAAGGAATGCGAGATAAATACCTTTGGCTTGTCCATAGGCCACCTTCCCTTAATTCTACGCCTTCGCGACCCGATAGCGGAGTTCCTTCAGGTAAGTACCAACATCGTTGAGGTCGATCAGATTGCGCTTCTTAATCAAAACTGGCATGCCTGGCCGAGACTGCAACTCCTGGGGAGTGATCCCATGCAGAATCGCTACGATCGGAATCCGGCGTCCCCACGCAGCTCCAATTTCGGCCCAGATGTAGGGGCGGTCTAGAGCCCAGGGTGTGAGCAGCACAACCAGTTCGTGCGCCTTGGAAAGGAACGTAAGAATTGCTTCCTCAAATTCGGCTCCGGTTTCAATATCGGCTTCATCTAGAAACGGCACTGCACCGCAAGCCCTTATTTCGTTGGCAATTTGCTTAGCCACCCAGGTGTCACGGCTGCTGTGGCTTACGAAAACCAGCCTCTCTCGGGACGTCCTTCGTCTTTTTGTCATAGCTCGCTTCAAATCACCACTGCTTCTTTGTACTCTCCGAACACGCGGCGCATGGCGTCGGAAATTTCTCCTACGGTTGCCGAAGCTTCGACCGCGATCAGGATGCGCGGCATGACGTTGG
>JBEKWZ010000172.1:0-6690 GCA_049512555.1 Candidatus Sulfotelmatobacter sp.
GCCCCCACCTTTGTCTGGGGCTGCTCCCGTAGGCAGCTCGCAGCAGATTCTGATGGCCTCCATCTGGGGCCTGCCGTTGTTCGGTCTCGTCATCCTGGGCGCAGTCCCGGGATGCAAAGAACAAAAACGCCGACGACGAGTTTGGTGCGCGCTGCTTTTCATTCTCGTGATCATGCTCGTGCTCATGTGGATGCCGGCTTGCTCGAGCGTGTCGCAATCCAACGTGGCTTGCCCCTCGTGTCCGCCGCCGGGCACTTATCCGGTCACCGTGACCGGCAGTTCAGTCAATCCCGCACTGCAAGCATCGACGGTGTTTCAGCTGACGGTTGCGCAATAGACGGGGTAAGAAAAAGCAGACGAAACGATACAGCCAAGGAATTACGCGGAGATCACATCTATGCGAAAACTGTTGCTGTTTGCCGCGCTACTGACGGCAATCATGAATTGCTCATCCGCTCTGGCGCAGACCACCTGTTCTTCGTCCGGAAACAGCCATCTCTACTGCGTTCCCATTCTCGCAGTCGAAAACCTGCATGTCCCGGGAGCAACCATCGTTCCCACGGTGCCGCCAGCATTTTCGGCCTTGAACTCGTCTCTCGGTATCCAACTCAGCGATGTTCCCAAGCCCTCACCTGCGTCCGGCATTATCTTTTCCTTTGGACCATCCGGGCTGACGCGCGAGCGCGAACTGGGTCCCATCTTCACCGAACGGCCGTCCATTGTGGGCCGCCACAAGCTTTACGTCGCATTCACCTATCAATACTTCGAGTTCGACAAACTTGATTCCGTTTCTCTGAAGGACATCCCGCTGCAGATCAGTGGCTGCCAGACGGGCACCGCCGGGTGCACCACGAATCCATTCATCGAAACCCAGAGCCGCCTTGATTTGAAGGTGCACCAGTTCACGGTCTACGCCACCTACGGCCTGTTCAGCCGGGTCGACGTTTCCGTCGCGGTTCCAATCCTCGACGTCCGCATGGGAATGCAGAGCACTTGCAGCATTTGCGGTCAGACGCTGCCTCCAAATCCCCCAGCGTTGCCCAGCGGCGGTTTGCTGGTGTTCACGCCAAATAACACGACGGCCAGTGCGGCCGGCATTGGGGATGTCACCGTTCGTGTGAAAGGAACCCTGATCAAAGGCGAACGCGCGGGATTGGCTGTGGGAGTCGATCTGCGCACGCCCAGCGGCAATGACTTGAATTACCTCGGGTCCGGCGCCATCGGAGTTCGCCCCTTCGCTGCTGTGGATTACAGAGCCCGGGTTTCGCCGCACGCCAGCATCGGATATGAAGCTAACGGAAGTTCGATCCTCGCCAGCACTGATCAGAGTACGGCGAAGTCGCTGCCCAATTTCCTGACCTACACAGCCGGCGCCGACCTCGGAATCAGCAAGTCTCTGAGCGCAACTGGCGATCTGTTGGGATCCGTATACTTCAACGCCAACCGCCTCCTGCTCGGCGCCGTAACTGGACCCCAGGGGCTGGGCAATCCGAATGTCACTTGCAGCTTGACTTCAAACGCGACGTGCCAGGGTCAGACCTTCAACACGAACAGCTTTTCTGTGGGCGCCAAATATAATCCAACCGGGAATCTGATCATCACCGCAAACGTGCTCTTCAAGCTGGACAACAACGGTCTGCACTACAAGCCAGCCCCGATGGGCGGAATCTCCTATACGTTCTAGAGACGAAGAAAACGGGAGACTCGGAGATCTGACCTGTACATGCTAGCGTCCGCTAAGGCGCGATAGCGGGAACCAAGGTTATGGCGAAGACCAGCACATGTTCGTTGCCCGGCAAAGTGATGCTGCGCACGGTCTTGCTCCTGTCGAGTTTGAAGGAATAGCCGTAGAGATGGAACGTGCGTGGATCCTTGGAGCCGTCGCCTATCAGGCGATAAGGCACATCCACAGCTTCCGTTTCGCCCTTGTAACCGCTTGACTCGTACCAGTCACTGAGGCTTTGCGTCACCGACGAGGAAGTTCCGTCGGCGTAGGTGATGGTAAAGACCTGCGACTCCTGGCCGCCCTCCACACCCGTGGCCAGTAGTTCGACGCTGTCGAATCTTCTTTCTGGAAGAGTAACGGTTTTGCCCGTGACTGCATCGGGGGCGTTCGCAGGTCCAAGATTGAACACGACGCCGTCCCACAGCTGGGATGAGCCCAGAGTCTCCTTCGAATAGGCCCAGCCTTCGCCATCTGCACTGGCTGTGGGAGCGAACTGAGACCCGTCGCTGTAGATGGCAGTGGCGTTGTATGCCGAGGAAAGATCAACAGGCACCGTCCCCTTCTTGACACCGGTCACCGCGAGAGCGGTAGTGACGGTATGTGTGAGGCTGCCTGACGTGCCGGTAATCGTAATAGTCGAAGTCGCGAGTTTCGACGAATCAGCCGCAGTCAGGGTAATCTTGCTTGCTCTCGCAGTGCTGGCCGGGCTGAATGAGGCTTTCACACCCGCAGGCAGTCCGGACACACTCAGGCTGACGCCGGCTCTGAAATTGCCGCGTCGAGTGACCGTGACCGTCGTGGTCCCAGTTCCTCCCTTGGCCACGGATACGCTGTCCGCTCTCATCCGCAGCGCAAAGTCGTCGGCGCCGGCGGGCGGCGCCGCAAGGAGATCGTAGAGGGGCTGCGCCGGCTTTACTTCCGGATTCTCATCCGCCACCGATATTGCCAGAACACGGATCTTGTAGTTGTCGGGCAGAGTGATGGTTCGCGCCCCCGCCGGCAGATCGATCGGATATGCGAAGAGATAGGAATAGCCGTAGGAAACATTTTCGCCCGCGGCGTTGTGGTGATGCGAGCAGTACCAGGCCAGGTCAGCGCGCTTGATGTAAGCCGGGGTCAGGCCAGTCATGTTGCCGTAGTTGTCGCCTGAGGTATCACCTGAACTCCACTGACGGTTGTCCCACTGTCCGATGAATCCGCCCCAGTCCTGAATGTTCAGTTCAACTTTCTCGGCGCCGACCTTGAATGTCGCTTTCTGATCGCCTTCCGCCGACGCCGCGAGAACATAGACTCGATTGTGCTGACCCGCCGGAAGATCAATAGTCTGCCCCTTAGCTATAACTGCGTTGGGAACGCCCGTCTTCGCTGAGGCGAGTTTGAATTGCACGTCATTGAAAGTGATCTGCGACGGAAGCATTTCTGCGGGAAGCGAATTGCCCTCGCGGTCGAATCCTCCGCTCGCGTGCGCGCCGTCGTTGCTGGCTGTCGCAAGGTCATAGTGCAACGCCACGGGCACGGAATGCACTCCCTCAGCTTTGGACGGCGCCGTGGCCAGCCGGACGGCGAACGTGCGCGGCTGGTACGCCGAGAACGACGTGACCAGGGCGCCCTCGTTGACACTCGCTGTTCCCACCGGCTGCTCCTGTCCGTTCACTTCACGCGCAGCAGCGACGGGAGCGCCGAAAGAAATTCGGACGTCGCGCTGCGGCTGGCCATCGAGTTCCACCAGGCGCACGATGATCTCGTCGCTCTGCTCCGCCTTCTTCAGCGCCAGCGCGCGAATCCGTGGGTTGCTGACCTTCAGCAGAGAAAATTCCCGCCCCCGCGCGCCTGCGTGTTTCGCCGCTTCAAACGCGATGAGCGGATCGTTCAGCCGCTGCGCTTGCCAGTCGGTCTGGCTGCTGCGCCAGTCGGCGGCGTGCCCGGCGATGCCGTAGACGAACTCGTGATGTCCGATGTCCTGTGTGCCCTGATCTGCGTATCCGCCGCGCGTGCCGGGCGTGCGGATCAACGTGAGACGAATGGTGTGATCGTTGGGCTTGTCCGATCCATTCTTGCAGTCAGTCAGTATGGTCGCTCCGAACTCCCCGCTCGCATCAGTCAAATCGATCCACTGGTGCGACGGCACTTCAAACTTTTTCGGCTGCGCGGTGGGTCGCTCAATCGTGCCTATGTCCCAGTTGTAGGTGGCCATCTCGTTGGAAGCCTGCAGCGGAAAAGTCGCTTTCAGATTGGACTCTTTCGTGTTCCAGTCGATCACGTTGCCGAACTCCACGCGCTTCCCTGCATCACCCGCCGAAAGCCGAATGGTCTGTACGAATCGTGATCCCGCGGTTTCCCGAGAAACTTCCAGCGCCACGCGGGCCGGACCGTTCTCCACCACGCGAACTTTCGCCGGTCCGCTTACATATGCTTTAGGCGCAGCCTGCTCTTGATCCCAGTCCATGTTCCATGCTGGCCACTGCACTGGATTGTCGTAGGAGATGGCCAGACGCGCCGGCGCTGCCAGCAATTCCCTGCCCAGCGATTTATCGAAAATGCTGGCGACGTCTCCATTGGCGTTCAGTTTCACCCGGTAGTACTGATTTTCGAGTGAGTTCTCCGACACTTGCAGTGCAGCGTTATCGGCCGCGCCCGCATCGGGCGCTACATCGTAAACGGCGTAGCCGACGGATGGCGTCTTGGCCACAAAGATGACTTTGCCGTTCGAAATTTGCGCCGGAGTTTCTTTGCCGTCCGGGCCAGTGACGCGCACGCTCTTCGGCATGCCGCCCAGGAAATTCACGTTGGCTTCGACGAGATCTTCGCGTGCGATGTTCAAAGGATTAAAGACAACGAGCGGGACACCTTTCGCTTCGGTGTTCAGGGCCGCACTCACGGCTTCGGTCGCGTTCGTAAGAATGCCGGCGAACTGGTTCAATGCGATTACGTCGTCGTTCCAGGCAAACTCGTATGATCGCGGCGTGGCCGTACCGGCGGCGATATCGTGAAAGTGTCCGCCCATCGCCAGCGTCCACGCATCATTCAACCGCGCCAGCGGATAGGGCCGCGCACCCAGCCATTCCGCCGCAATCGACGATTTCTCGGCAGCATCCGCTAGCAACTCTTCTTTGCGAATCCAGCGTTTCTGGTAAGCCTGCGAAGTCAGCGACCCAGCGGAGTGATTGGTCAGTTCCATTTCGCCGGTGTAACGCGGAAGTCCGCCGGCCTGGGAGGGCGTGATATCCAGAAACATCTGCTCTGCATTAGCCGAAATCACGTGCACCGGGCCATCGCCAACCTTCACTGGAGGATCATCGTTATGTTCCCCGCGAAAGAAATTTCCATCCCGCGCGGGCAGGCTTGTGGTGCCTTGCGTCACAATGGCTTCGAGCCGCTTGACGGAGTCTTCGCTGGGAGTTCCACCAATATCCCCCGTGCCGTAGTAGTGGTAGTCGGTGAATACGCCGCTGATTTTTCCGTTCTGCTCAACCCGCGCCGCCCAGTCATTCTGATATCGCTGCTCGTCCCACTCGCGCTCGACCGTAGAGAGCGCTTCGCGCTCGCCTTGCAAGGTGACTAATTCCTCGATGTCCTTCGGGTCCGGATGGTTCCCGGCGCGCCGCGCTTCCTCGAGTTTCGGACGCAGGGCTCGGATTTTATTCTGAATATCCTGGGCAGCGGCGTTCGGCGGCGCTGGAGGGAACGGCTTGCTGAGATCGGTATAGACTCCGCCGCCGTAACTCCCGGGATTCAATCCTGCGAACACGCTCTCACCGTCCGGGCCCACCCACACGCCCACATTGAACGGCGTGCCCTCCGGGGTTTTCTCCAGCGACTCCGGCCCTCCGGCATTGGCCGAAGATCCCCATACCAGCTTCTGGGTCGAGAACCCTTTCACTCCCGAGTGCGCGAGAATGGTCGGCAACGAGGCGGGAAATCCAAAACAGTCAGGCAGCATGTACTCCGCGCTGGCTTTGCCGAGTTCCCTGCGAAACCAGTCATTGCCATACAGAACCTGGCGGATGATTCCTTCGGCGCTGGGCGCGTTCACGTCGCCCTCTTCCATCGACGATCCCGCCGGAAACCACCTACCTTCATCGACGTACTTTTTCAACCGCGCAAAATCGGCGGGAAAATATTCCTTCATGAGGCGGTAACGATTCGCCCCGCTGAAATTGAAAACGTAGTGAGGATATTTATCGAATAGCTTGAAGTTATCCTCCATCGTCTTGCGAATGTATTCGTCGATGACCTGGGGATACTCCCATCGCCATTCGGTATCGAGGTGCGCGTAGCCGACCACGTACAGCGTCGGCTGCTTGCTGAGGTCGGGCTTTTCGGTGGTCTGCGCGACGGCTGAAGTAAGAAATGCAAAAACGGCGAGGGGGAGTAACAATAAAGCCGAGCAGCATCTCAGCATGCGAGTTCTCCGAACAAGTTCTGAAAGGGTTCTGACGTAGAAAAAACATTCGGGCTGCCAGTTGAGAGTTACCGCATCGACAGACGGCCCATTCTCACGGGCGGCTTTCAATTCTCGTTCTCAATTGACGTTATCAATTATCGTTCTCAATTAATATCGGCCTCAATTAACCATTGCCGTGACGGTAGGAGCGCTGCCCGTCTGTGTGACACCATTCGCGTCCTTGCCGGTAATCGTGATCGTGTAAGTACCCGACGGAGTTCCATTGGAAAGAGTCGTAACGTTGATCGCCGTAGTCTGCGCCGAGGCTCCCGCCGAATCACTCGCAGCGACCGAAAAACTGTACTGCGTCCCTGCCGTCAAACCGGTCACGTTGAACGTCGTGTTCGTGGTAGTCGCGATCGGATTGCCGTTTTCATAAACGGAGTAGCCAGTCACGCTGCATCCCGAACCAGCGGTGGAAGCCGTCCAGTTCAAAGTTGTGCCCGAGCTGGTTGTGCTCGACGACGCTAATCCTGTTGGAACGCTGGGCACCGTCGAGCAGGCGCCGCCTCCGCTGCCG